>NZ_JBSVWF010000032.1:0-73371 GCF_054071635.1 Pseudomonas sp. SDO52101_S400
TTGAATCTCAAGGAGTTTTCCGTTTCAACTGCGCCGGAAGTGGGGCGAATTATAGAGACTCAGAATCTGCCGTCAACCCTTAATTTGGGTTTCTTTCAATAACTTGCAGATAGACCAAAAAACGCTCAAGACCCTCTATATAGAAGAAGGACTCAATACCCCTTCTATATAGAGAGAACCTTCAGAGCACCCCATCCTCTTTCATCGCAGCCACCGCCCCAGCACCCAGACCCAGCACCCGCTGCAAAACCTCCAGCGTATGCTCGCCCAACAAAGGAGGCGCACGACGATACTCAACAGGCGTCCGAGACAACCGAATCGGACTGGCCACCTGCGGCACCATCCCCGCCAGTGCATGAGGCAACTCAATCGCCAACCCACGAGACTTCACCTGCGGATCCTCGAACACCTGCGACAGATCATTGATCGGCCCGCACGGCACACCCGCCTGCTCCAGCTGAGCCACCCACTCGGCGGTCGTCTTGAAGACCGTCGCCTGGCGGATCAGTGGAATCAACACCGCCCGATTCGCAACCCGCATCTTATTAGTAGCGAAACGCGGATCGTCTGCCCACTGTGGCTGTCCGGCCACTTCGGCAAATTTGCGGAACTGCCCGTCATTGCCCACGGTAAGGATGAAGTCACCATCAGCCGTAGGAAAATCCTGGTACGGCACAATATTCGGATGTGCATTCCCCAACCGCTTTGGCGCATTGCCTGTCGTCAGGTAGTTCATCGCCTGGTTAGCCAGACATGCCACCTGCACATCCAGCAACGCCATATCAATGTGCTGCCCACCGCCATCGTGATCACGATGAGCCAGCGCCGCCAGGATCGCCACGGTCGAATAAAGCCCCGTGAGGATATCCGTGAGCGCCACACCCACTTTCACCGGCCCGGCACCGTCATCACCCTCAGGTCGCCCGGTGAGGCTCATCAGCCCGCCAAGCCCCTGAATCATGAAGTCATAACCCGCGCGCTTGGCATACGGCCCGGTCTGGCCAAAACCAGTGATCGAGCAGTAGATCAGATCCGGATTGATCGCCTTCAACGATTCGTAGTCCAGACCATAAGCCGCCAGCCCTCCAACCTTGAAGTTCTCGATCAGGATGTCCGACTTGGCAGCCAGCTCCCGTACAAGCTTCTGACCTTCGGGACGCGTGAAGTCGATCGTCACCGATTGCTTGTTGCGATTCGCCGACAGGTAATAAGCCGCCTCGCTGGTGTTCTCGCCGTAAGCGTCTTTCAGGAAGGGCGGCCCCCAGGCGCGAGTATCGTCACCATTGCCCGGGCGCTCGACCTTGATCACTTCCGCCCCAAGGTCGGCAAGGATCTGACCAGCCCACGGACCGGCCAGCACTCGCGATAAATCCAGTACCCGCAGATGCGACAACGCGCCCATGGTCGTTCTCCTGTTAATAGAACGCCTGCAGGCCGGTCTGCGCACGACCGAGAATCAGCGCGTGAACGTCATGAGTACCTTCATAGGTATTCACCACTTCAAGGTTGACCAGGTGACGGGCCACCCCGAACTCATCGGAGATCCCGTTACCGCCCAACATGTCACGTGCCATGCGAGCGATATCCAGAGACTTGCCGCAAGAGTTGCGCTTCATGATCGAAGTGATTTCAACCGCAGCGGTGCCTTCGTCCTTCATGCGACCCAGACGCAGGCAGCCTTGCAGCGCCAGAGTGATCTCGGTCTGCATGTCAGCCAGCTTCTTCTGGATCAACTGAGTGGCGGCCAGCGGACGACCGAACTGTTGACGGTCCAGGGTGTACTGGCGAGCGGTATGCCAGCAGAACTCAGCGGCGCCCAGCGCACCCCAGGAGATACCGTAACGCGCAGAGTTGAGGCAGGTGAACGGACCTTTCAGACCACGCACGTCCGGGAAGATGTTCTCTTCCGGTACGAACACATTGTCCATGACGATTTCACCGGTGATCGAAGCTCGCAGGCCGACCTTGCCGTGAATCGCCGGAGCGCTCAGGCCTTTCCAGCCCTTCTCCAGAACGAAGCCACGGATGTCGCCGGCATCGTCTTTGGCCCAGACCACGAACACATCGGCGATCGGGCTGTTGGTGATCCACATCTTTGCGCCGGTCAGGCTGTAACCGCCTTCTACTTTGCGCGCACGAGTAATCATCGCGCCCGGGTCGGAACCGTGGTTCGGTTCGGTCAGACCGAAGCAGCCGATCCATTCGCCGGAAGCCAGTTTCGGCAGATACTTCTGTTTCTGCGCTTCAGTACCGAATTCGTTGATCGGCACCATCACCAGCGAAGACTGCACGCTCATCATCGAGCGGTAGCCAGAGTCAACGCGCTCGACTTCACGAGCAATCAGACCGTAGCTGACATAGTTGAGACCGCTGCCACCGTACTGCTCGGGGATGGTTGCGCCCAACAGCCCGACCTCACCCATCTCACGAAAGATCGCCGGGTCAGTCTTCTCATGACGGAAGGCTTCGAGAACGCGCGGCGCGAGACTTTGCTGGGCGAATTGCTCGGCAGTGTCGCGAATCATGCGTTCTTCTTCAGTCAGCTGTTGATCCAGCAGCAGTGGATCGATCCAGTTGAAGCTAGCTTTACCGCCCATGAGTGAGTCCTCGCAAATCGGGTGAATTAACGTGGCATTGATCCTAGGCCCGCTCCGCCGCCCCGGCAAACGAGGATTTCGCATCCTGTTGTGCTAATTTCTCACTCCGAAACGTCGCGAATTGCCGATAGAGCGATGTATTAGTGAGGTTGACGTACATGCGCCGCAAGATACCCAGCACCACCGCCCTGATCAGCTTCGAGGCCGCCGCCCGCCACGAGAGTTTTACCAAGGCCGCCGAAGAACTTTCCCTCACTCAAGGCGCGATTTGCCGGCAGATCGCCAGCCTTGAAGACTTCCTCAGTGTCGAACTATTCCGGCGCTCACGGCGCGGAGTGAAGCTTACGGAAGCTGGCCTTTCCTACAGCCGACGTGTCGCCACCCAGCTTGACGCCGTGGAAAGAGACACTCTGTCAGTGATGGGCCAGCAGGGCGCGAATGTGATCGAGCTCGCCGTGGTGCCCACCTTCGGCACGCAATGGCTGTTGCCAAGGCTGAAGGACTTCCAACTCAAACATCCAGAAGTGACCGTCAACCTGACGAACCGCACCCTCCCCTTCCTGTTCGCCGACACTGACTTCGATGCCGCCATCTATTTCGGTGATGCCGATTGGTCCGGTACCGAATCCCACAGGCTGATGGGCGAGAATCCGATGCCGGTATGTAGCCCTGCCCTGCTCGGCAACAAGACGCACCTGACACCCGATGAAATCGCCGAACTGTCTCTGCTCCAGCAAACCACTCGCCCTTATGCCTGGCGACAGTGGTTCAACTCGCAACACCTGAACATCCCCCGCGACATGACAGGTCCGCGTTACGAGCTATTCTCCATGCTGGCCCAAGCCGCCATGCACGACATGGGCATCGCGCTGATCCCACCGTTCCTGATTCAGCGCGAACTGGCCGAGAAACGCCTGGTCATTGCCAACCCGAACGCGCTCTCCAGCATCAAGGCGTATTACCTGATGATTCCGGAGCGAAAGGTCGAATCCGCGTCACTCAAGGCTTTTCGCGACTGGTTAGTGAACCAGGCACAGAGCTACAACCTAGAAGGCTAAAGGGTTTCAGCGATTGCTAACCCCGTAGTCAGGAAAATCAAAGCCCTACAGATATAACTATTTGTCGCAAATAGACAGACTGTATCCGAAAGTCGTACAGACGTCCCACAAGCGCCTGACGACGTGGCTTTGCGCCCTCATTCGCGACTCATTGCGACCTATTCACGTCACCGATGAGAAAATTCTTCAAATTCATCCAGACTCCTTGAAAGGCACGGCCTGCAAGGGATTCAACTGGCCATCTGCGACATTCGGTCACGGGATGACTTGTAGTTAATTTTCCGTCACCCGTCATAATCCCTTGAAGGGCATAAACTTCGCCTGCAAAATGCCGCGCCCCGCCCTGATTTGGCGGGATCGTGCTGATCGGCCGCCCCAGTCGCACCATCCGTAGTGCATGGGTTTACTCAATAAGATCACGCAGGAGATTTGACGTGCACATTGGTGTTCCTCTCGAAACCCAGACCGGTGAAACACGGGTTGCTGCAACCCCGGAAACCATTAAAAAGCTGATCAGCCAAGGTCATAAGGTCACTGTGCAAACCGGCGCCGGCGTTAAAGCCAGCGTTGTCGACAGTGCCTATGAAGCGGCAGGCGCAACCATTGGCAGTGCCAATGACGCGTTTGGCGCCGAGCTGATTCTCAAAGTGGTCGCGCCAAACGATGCCGAACTGACGCTGATCAAGCGCGGGACGGTGCTGGTGGGCATGCTCAACCCGTTCAACAACGACACCATCGCCAAGATGGCCGAGTGCGGGATTACCGCGTTCGCCCTGGAAGCAGCGCCACGCACCTCCCGGGCCCAGAGCCTCGACGTACTGTCGTCCCAGGCGAACATTGCCGGCTATAAAGCCGTGCTGCTGGCCGCTCACTACTATCCGCGCTTCATGCCGATGCTGATGACCGCTGCGGGCACCGTGAAAGCGGCACGCGTGCTGATTCTTGGTGCCGGTGTGGCCGGGTTGCAGGCAATTGCCACGGCGAAACGTCTGGGTGCCGTCATCGAAGCGTCTGACGTACGTCCGGCCGTGAAGGAACAGATCGAGTCCCTCGGCGCCAAATTCGTCGACGTGCCTTACGAGACCGATGAAGAACGCGAATGCGCAGTCGGCGTCGGCGGTTACGCACGCCCGATGCCGGCGAGCTGGATGCAGCGTCAGGCCCAGGCCGTGCACGAGCGCGCCAAGCAGGCTGACATCGTCATCACCACCGCTCTGATCCCGGGCCGCAAGGCTCCGACACTGCTCAGCGCGGACACCGTGGCGCAGATGAAACCCGGCTCGGTGGTCATCGACCTCGCTGCAGCCCAGGGTGGCAACTGCCCGCTGACCGTGGCCGATCAGGTTGTGATCGAGAACGGGGTGACCATCGTCGGCCCGACCAACCTCGCCGGTGAAGTCGCTGCAGATGCTTCAGCACTGTACGCACGCAACCTGCTGGACTTCCTGAAGCTGGTATTCACCAAAGAAGGCCAGTTCGAAGTGAACCTCGAAGACGACATCGTCGCCGCGTGCCTGATGTGCCGCGACGGCCAAGTCATCCGCAAAAACGCCTAAGCAGGGATTCAGACGATGGAAGAGCTTATCTCCCCCGGTATCTACAACCTGATCATCTTCGTGCTGGCAATTTATGTCGGTTACCACGTGGTCTGGAACGTTACGCCTGCGCTGCACACGCCGCTGATGGCGGTGACCAACGCCATTTCGGCAATCGTGATCGTCGGCGCCATGATTGCGGCCGCACTGACCGTCACGCCGCTGGGCAAGACCATGGGCACCCTCGCCGTGGCGCTGGCCGCGGTAAACGTGTTCGGTGGCTTCCTGGTGACCCGCCGCATGCTTGAGATGTTCAAGAAGAAAGCCCCGAAAGTAAAAGAAGAGGCGCCGAAGTAATGAGCATGAATCTCGTCACGACGCTCTACCTGATCGCGTCGATCTGCTTCATCCAGGCCCTCAAAGGCCTTTCGCACCCGACCACGTCACGCCGCGGCAACCTGTTCGGCATGCTCGGCATGGCGTTGGCGATCCTCACCACCATCGGCCTCATTTATAAGCTCGGTGCAGAACTGGCGACTGCCGGCATCGGCTACGTGATTGTCGGCCTGCTGATCGGCGGCACTGCTGGTTCGATCATGGCCAAACGCGTTGAAATGACCAAGATGCCGGAACTGGTCGCCTTCATGCACAGCATGATCGGCCTGGCAGCGGTGTTCATCGCCATCGCTGCCGTGGTTGAGCCGCAATCGCTGGGCATCGTCAAGCAACTCGGCGACTCGATCCCGGCGGGCAACCGTCTGGAGCTGTTCCTCGGCGCGGCGATTGGTGCAATCACCTTCTCCGGTTCGGTGATCGCGTTTGGCAAGCTGTCGGGCAAGTACAAGTTCCGCCTGTTCCAGGGTGCACCGGTACAGTTCTCCGGTCAGCACAAGCTGAACGCGGTGCTGGGTCTGGCAACTCTGGTACTGGGTGTGACCTTCATGCTCACCGGCAACCTCGCCGCGTTCGCATTGATGCTGGCCCTGGCGTTCGTCATGGGCGTGCTGATCATCATCCCGATCGGCGGCGCCGACATGCCGGTTGTAGTGTCGATGCTCAACAGTTATTCCGGCTGGGCAGCGGCGGGTATCGGCTTCTCGCTGAACAACTCGATGCTGATCATTGCAGGTTCCCTGGTGGGTTCAAGCGGTGCGATCCTCTCGTACATCATGTGCAAGGCGATGAATCGTTCCTTCTTTAATGTACTGCTCGGCGGTTTCGGCAATACAGCGGATGCAGGCCCGGCCGGTGCGAAGGAAGCGCGTCCGGTGAAATCCGGTTCGGCTGACGACGCGACCTTCCTGCTGACCAACGCCGACACCGTGATCATCGTGCCTGGCTATGGTCTGGCGGTGGCCCGTGCGCAACATGCGCTGAAAGAGTTGACCGAGAAGCTGACCCATCGTGGCGTGACGGTGAAGTACGCGATCCACCCGGTGGCCGGTCGGATGCCTGGTCACATGAACGTGCTGCTGGCGGAGGCCGAAGTGCCGTACGACCAGGTCTTCGAAATGGAAGACATCAACTCCGAGTTCGGTCAGGCCGACGTGGTACTGGTGCTCGGCGCCAACGACGTGGTCAACCCGGCCGCCAAGAACGATCCGAAATCGCCGATTGCCGGCATGCCGATCCTCGAAGCGTTCAAGGCCAAGACCATCATCGTCAACAAGCGCTCGATGGCTAGCGGCTATGCCGGTCTGGACAACGAACTGTTCTATCTGGACAAGACCATGATGGTGTTCGGCGACGCGAAGAAAGTTATCGAAGACATGGTCAAAGCGGTCGAGTAACCCTCGCAGGTAATGCAGAACGCCCCGACTTGTCGGGGCGTTTTTGTTTGCGCAAAGCGTTGGACAATATGCCGCGTTGTTGCAGATCCGGTAACGGTGTTTTACTTGAAACCCGCTAAATAGACGCCTCGTTTGCGACCTTGGTAGCGGGACAGGCGCCCGCGAAATTCACTAGACTGCGCATCCTGCTACTCGCTGCCCGAGAAAATAATCCATGTACCGTGACCGTATTCGCCTGCCTTCGTTGTTGGATAAAGTGATGAGCGCCGCCGACGCCGCTGCGCTGATTGAGGACGGCATGACCGTCGGCATGAGCGGCTTCACTCGCGCCGGCGAAGCCAAGGCCGTGCCCCATGCGCTGGCGGAGCGAGCCAAGGTCACGCCGCTGAAGATCAGCCTGATGACCGGTGCCAGCCTGGGCAACGACCTCGACAAGCAACTGACCGAGGCCGGCGTGCTGTCCCGGCGCATGCCGTTCCAGGTCGACAGCACCTTGCGCAAGGCGATCAACGCCGGCGAAGTGATGTTCATCGACCAGCACCTGTCGGAAACCGTGGAGCAACTGCGCAACCAGCAACTGAAGCTGCCGGACATTGCAGTGATCGAAGCCGTGGCCATCACCGAACAAGGCCACATCGTGCCGACCACTTCGGTAGGCAACTCGGCGAGCTTCGCGATTTTTGCCAAGCACGTGATCGTCGAGATCAACCTGGCGCACAACGCCAACCTCGAAGGTCTGCATGACATCTATATCCCGACCTATCGCCCGACCCGCACACCCATCCCGCTGGTAAAAGTCGACGATCGTATCGGCAGTACCGCGATCCCGATCCCGCCGGAGAAGATCGTCGCCATCGTCATTACCCAGCAGTCGGATTCGCCTTCCACCGTCTCGGCACCTGATGTCGACACCAAAGCCATCGCTGATCACTTGATCACCTTCCTCAAACAGGAAGTCGATGCCGGACGCATGACCAACAAGCTCGGCCCGTTGCAGGCCGGGATCGGCAACATTGCCAACGCGGTGATGTGTGGGTTGATCGACTCGCCGTTCGAAGATCTGACCATGTACTCCGAAGTGCTGCAGGACTCGACCTTCGACCTGATCGATGCCGGCAAGCTGAGCTTTGCCTCGGGCAGCTCGATCACCCTGTCGGAGCGGCGCAACAGCGACGTGTTCGGCAATCTGGAGAAGTACAAGGACAAGCTGGTGCTGCGCCCGCAAGAAATCTCGAACCACCCGGAAGTGGTTCGGCGTCTGGGCATCATCGGCATTAACACGGCTCTTGAATTCGACATTTATGGCAACGTCAACTCCACCCACGTCTGCGGTACGCGAATGATGAACGGCATTGGCGGTTCGGGTGACTTCGCGCGCAACGCGCACCTGGCGGTGTTCGTGACCAAGTCGATCGCCAAGGGCGGCGCGATTTCCAGCGTGGTGCCGATGGTCAGCCACGTCGACCACACCGAGCATGACGTCGACATCCTGGTAACCGAGGTGGGTCTCGCCGACCTGCGCGGCCTTGCGCCACGGGAACGCGCCCGGGTCATCATCGATAACTGTGTGCACCCGGATTACCGCCAGGCGCTGAACAATTACTTCACGGCGGCCTGCGCCATCGGCGGCCACACCCCGCACATCCTGCGCGATGCCCTGAGCTGGCACATCAATCTGGAAGAAACCGGGCGCATGCTGAAGGCGTGATCCGCACAGATATTCCGCTGGCGCAAACACAGTTTCGTCAGCGGGATTTTAAAAACTTCCGATATCGTCAAAAACTGTACTGCTGTACCGGTCTTTTCCTTCAGCTTTTACCCACCAAAATCGTCTAGCTGGGTAAAAATGCACCAAATAGGAGCGGACAGGTACAGTTTGCGCAATTTTGACCCGTACACCCCCTATAAACAGTTAACTGGTCACTCACAATACAAGTGAACTGTATCTAGAGAGTCTGGCCAAACGAGAGGATCATGGGCACCAGTTAAACCACTACCTGATCCCGCCACAAGCGGAAGGATGTCAACCATGGAACGTACACTCAGTTCCGAACTGTTCTTCGAAGACAAAGCTGCAAAAACCCAGGCTTCCCTGCCTCTTCGCGTTATCGCCAACCTGATGTTGTGGCAGCGCCGCATCTCCAGCCGCCACCAGTTGGCTCGTCTGGATTCGCGTCTGCTGGCTGACGCCGGTATCAGCGAAGCTCAACGCTACGAAGAGCTGAGCAAGCCGTTCTGGCGCTAAGTAGCGTCGCTGGCTCTGGTCGTTAGACCCACCGCCAGCAACCCGAATTGAACAAACAAGACCCGTCGCGGGAAACCGCGACGGGTCTTGTCGTTTCGGGTCCGGAAAACACCCGGTAAAGATGCCTGTATCTAAGACATGTACAGTTTTAATTTATCTAAAACATAACCAGTACAGTTTTGCCGGAGTGTATCTGCCGTGCTTACGGCATTCGCCCTCAACATGACCTTCCGCCTCCACTGACATAAGGAAGACGTCATGAATCACATACAGGATATTTCAGCAGTCACGGTCGAACACTCTCCTCGCCTCTGTCATCTACGAAGGCTATTCAGAGGTTTCTGGCACGGCCTGGAGCGCGCCAGGACACGGCGCCTGCTGGCTCAACTCGATGAGCGGGATCTCGCCGATCTGGGTACCAGTCACACTGACCTGCAGAACGAACTGGAGAAACCCTTCTGGCGCCAGCATTCTGCCCACTGTGCGAACTTCGCGCACAGGCCTAATATCCGGGCAGAACGTGGCGAATGCCGTGCGACTGGCGTCTGACTCCTCAGACACCAAGCCACCTCTCAATACGATATTTCCAGAGGAGTTACACCATGTCCCGTCTTCGCCTGCTCAGCGCTGCCGCCCTGCTGGCCGTAGCTGCCAATGCCAGCGCTACCAGTTTCATCGTCACCACCGACGCGGTCGTCGGCGCACTTAAGTCCTCTTCCGATGCCACTTCCGACGTCACTTCATCCTTCCGTGACGACAAGATCGTCCTCGCAGCCCGTGACGACGCTGCCAGCTTCGTTGCCAGCCAAGGTGAAATCCGTGGCGTGAAACTGGAAAGCGCCCTGGACCATATCCGTAACAAGGCACCACAACTGAACGCGACCGACGCACAGCTGGCCCAGGCCATCCTGACGATCTAAGCGATCGCCGCATCGGGGGACATGCCAGTCATGTCCCGATGTTTCGCCGCTGGCTCTAGAACGGGCATTGCGCTAGCCTTGGGGCTCGCTAACAGCTCCTGAGACCCATGCGTTTTCATCAAAATCTGCTCATCCCTTCTGTTCTGATCACTGTCTGCTGGGCGACTTCGGTCGATGCCTTTGACGTCTCGACGCAAAACACCGTTGTCAGCGGCTATGCCACCAGCATGGTGTCTTCCGCGCCTTTCGACCGTAAACTGCTGCTTGCCGCCCACGACGATGCCGCGGCATTCGTTGCCAGCGACGGCCAGTTGCGAGGCGCTCAGCTGGAATCCGCACTGCATTACCTGCGCAAATCCCGGCCAAAACTTCATGTAAGCGACCTTGAACTGGCACAGGCAATTCTCGTCCAATAGTTATTCTTGTCCCCTTCGGAGTCGTTCCATGCGTAGCCCGCTGATTGCTGCCGCCCTTGGCCTGCTGTTGTTGGCCGATATGGCCCAGGCGCACACCCTGGTAGCCACCAGTAACATCATCGTTCGTGCTTCCCAGCGCACCATCGATTTCACTTCCGACACCACCACTTCGATCCGCGATTCGAAAATTATCCGCGAAGCCCACGACGACGCCGCCAGCTTCGTCGCCAGCAACGGTGATATCCGTGGCGCGCACCTGGAAGCCGCCCTCAATACCTTGCGCACCCGCGTGCCGGAAGCCCGCGACGCCAGTGATCAGGTTCTCGCCGAAGCCATCCTCGCATTGTGAAGTCTCTCAGCGCCTGGCTGCTGGCCGGGGCGTTGCTGCTGATCGGCAGCAACGCTCACGCCAGCCTGCAACTGCGGCTCAAGACCGACGGCCTGAGCCCCGCCCAACAACAGGCCAGCCAGGCGCTGCTCGATGAAGCGATGCAGAAACTGCCGCCCAGCTTCATCGAGCGCCTGGATCGACGCATCGATGTCGGCTGGACCGACGACATGCCCGCCAACGCCTATGGCCAGGCGACGCTGGTCTCCGAGCTGGATCTGAACCGCAAACTGCTCGCCGGGCTCACCGACGGCAGCGCAGCCAAACAAAAAACCAATCGCCCCCACGGCACTGTGCGTCAGGAACTGCTGGCCACGGTGCTGCACGAAATCACTCATATTTACGATCGCGCACGCCTGTGGCCGACCGCCGAACGCACGCTGATCCAGCGCTGCACGCGCCGCAACAACAGCGCCGGGCTGGTCGGCCTGCCGGATGAATGCCGTGGCCAGAATGACCGGCGTTTCACTCTCAGCGATGATCCGCGCCTGCTCGACCTTGCCGGCTGGCAGCAATACGTCGGCCGCCGTGGCGAACGTGAACAGCACAACCGCCAGATCGCCCGCAGCCCGGACCTGTACGAGATCTCCAGCCCGAAGGAGTTCGTCGCGGTCAACATGGAGTACTTCCTCCTCGACCCGAGCTACGCCTGCCGCCGGCCCGCGCTGTACCGCTATTACAAGGAACACTTCGGCTGGGCGCCGCCGGAAAAGGAAACCTGCGCCAAATCCTTCGCCTTCCTCAATGCCGGCAACGACTTTGCCAAACAGCCACTGGGGCAGGTTGACCCGGAACGGGTCTACGCCATCGATTACCTGCTGGCCGAAGCAAACCAGAACTGGGTCAGCCGCTGGGGGCACAGCATGCTGCGCCTGGTGATCTGCGCCCCGGGCCGGCCACGCGGGCCGGACTGCCGGCTGGATCTGGACCAGCATCTGGTGCTGTCCTACCGCGCATTTGTCGGTGATGTGCAGCTGTCGAGCTGGGACGGCCTGGTCGGCAAGTACCCTTCGCGTCTGTTCGTCCTGCCGTTGGCGCAGGTGATCGACGAATACACCAAGACCGAACTGCGCAGCCTCGCCTCGGTGCCGCTGAACCTGTCGCGCAGCGAGATCGAAGACGTGGTCGAACACGCCGCCGAGATGCACTGGAGCTACGACGGCAACTACTTTTTCCTGTCCAACAACTGCGCGGTGGAGAGCCTGAAGCTGCTGCGTAGCGGCAGCAACAATGCGCAGCTCACCGGCCTCGACAGCATCATGCCCAACGGCTTGCTGGAAGTTCTCAAGGGCCGAGGACTGGCGGATACCAGCGTGCTGGACAACCCCAAAGAGGCGTTGCGTCTGGGTTACCGCTTCGACTCGTTCCGAGATCGCTATCAGGCAATGTTTGATGTGCTGAAGAAACAATTGCCGATCAAGCAGACCAGCGTCGAAGAATGGCTGTCGCTGTCTGCCGAAGAGCGGCGGCCATGGTTCGAACGCGCTGACCTGCGCACCAGCGCTGCGTTGCTGCTGTTGGAACAGGCCAGTTTCCGTCGCCAGTTGCTGCTGGCCCAGGATGAGGTCAAGCAACGCTACCTCGGTGCCCGGGAGCTGGAAAACGGCGGCATGGACAAGGCCAACGCAACCTTGCAGCAAATCCTCGCCAACAGCGGCTTCCTCAGTCGCCCGGCGGAACTGCTCGATTCTCGTGGTTACGGCCTGCCGCAACCGAGCGAATTCAGCCGACTGGAAGCCGAAAGCAGTCAGCGCCAGAAACAGCTGCTGGTGCTGAGCGGCGATCTGGACAAGGAAGTGCGTGCGCTGTTGGAGCCCAAGCGAGCGGCAGAAATTGCGGCCAACGAGGCCAACGTGAAACAAATTGGCGAGCATTTACGCAAACTGCACAAAGCCTCGGGCGGCCTGGAGCTGCCCTGAAAACAAAAGACCGCAGCCTATAACGGGCTGCGGTCTTTTTTATTGCCTGCAAATCAGTACAGAACGCCGTCCAGCACTTCGTAGACGATCCCGGTACCGACTGCGATCAACACGATATCGCCACCGGCCCGACGCCACTCATAACCCGGATACACCGGCAAACGCCCCAGCGCCCGGGGATCCAGCCGCTCACCGTAATAACCGTGTGGCAACGGCCGGCCGCGTTCCAGGCGAATACCAGGAGGTGGCGGCGCACCGCGAACGAAATAGCCGTGGTTGTCACGGATCACCTGACGCACTGGCCCGAAGTCACGCGGTGGCGGGCCGCCACGATGGCTGCTTTGCCAATCATGGTGATCGTCACCGCGATTGTCGTAATGACCCTGTTGCGGGCCGCCGTGGTCGTGATCGTCGCGTGGGTCGGCGCTGGCCAGCAGCGGCGTCGCGCTGATCATCAGCACGCCCAGACTGGCAATCAGACGTTTCGGCATTTTCATGGGTTTTCCTCACTGCACTAACAGCAAAAAGGGACCCAGAACGTGGTTCTGAATCCCTCGGTCTTGCTTGATTAGTCTGTACCGCGAGGTGCTAATTCCTCTGTATCAGGAACTTTACCTTCAGCTGACGCGGGCCTTACGCACGCCTTCGGACAGTGCCGAACACAGGCTCAGCACGCCATCGATGGCTTGATCCGGCGTGGTCGCGTTGGCGATGTGATCGATCAGGGCCGAGCCCACCACCACACCATCGGCCAGACGCGCGATGGACGCAGCCTGTTCCGGTGTACGGATACCGAAACCGATGCTGATCGGCAGGTCGGTATGACGACGCAGACGCGCCACGGCTTCCTCGACATGTTCCAGAGTCGCCGCACCGGCACCGGTCACACCGGCAACCGACACGTAGTAAACGAAACCGGAGCTGCCGTTCAGTACTTTCGGCAAACGTGCGTCATCGGTAGTTGGCGTGGTCAGGCGGATGAAGTCGATGCCTGCAGCCTGGGCCGGGTCGCACAGCTCCGAGTTGTGCTCCGGCGGCATGTCGACCACGATCAGGCCGTCAACGCCGGCTTCTTTGGCTTCGGCGATGAAACGCTCGACGCCGAACTTGTGGATCGGGTTGAAGTAACCCATCAGCACCAGCGGCGTGTCGCTGTTGTCCTTGCGGAACTCGCGGACCATTTGCAGGGTTTTGATCAGGTTCTGTTTGGCGCCCAAGGCACGGATGTTCGCCAACTGGATCGCCGGGCCGTCGGCCATCGGGTCGGTGAACGGCATGCCCAGTTCGATCACGTCGGCACCAGCTCTCGGCAGCCCCTTGAGGATCGCCAGCGAAGTGTCGTAATCCGGATCACCGGCGGTAACGAAGGTCACCAACGCGGCGCGGTTCTGTTCTTTGAGTTCGGCAAAGCGGGTTTGCAGGCGGCTCATCAGTGTTTCTCCTGCTTGGAAGTTTCCATGTGGTGCATGACGGTCTGCATGTCTTTGTCGCCGCGACCGGACAAGTTGACCACCATCAGGTGATCCTTCGGCAGCTTAGGTGCGCGTTTGAATACTTCAGCCAGGGCATGGGCGCTTTCCAGTGCCGGGATGATGCCTTCGAGGCGGCAGCACTGGTGGAACGCAGCGAGGGCTTCGTCGTCCGTCACCGAGGTGTACTGGACACGGCCGATGTCATGCAACCAGGCGTGCTCCGGGCCGATGCCCGGGTAGTCGAGACCGGCGGAAATCGAGTGGGCGTCGATGATCTGGCCATCGTCGTCCTGCAGCAGGAAGGTACGGTTGCCGTGCAGCACACCCGGTACGCCGCCGTTGAGGCTGGCCGCGTGTTTGCCGGTTTTGATGCCGTAACCGGCGGCTTCGACGCCGATGATTTCCACGCTCTTGTCATCAAGGAACGGGTGGAACAGGCCCATGGCGTTGGAACCGCCGCCGATGCACGCCACCAGGCTGTCCGGCAGGCGACCTTCCTGAGCTTGCAGCTGCTCGCGGGTTTCCTTGCCGATCACCGCCTGGAAGTCACGGACCATTGCTGGATAAGGATGCGGGCCGGCCACGGTGCCAATCAGGTAGAAGGTGCTGTCGACGTTGGTCACCCAGTCACGCAGCGCTTCGTTCATCGCGTCTTTCAGGGTGCCGGTGCCGGCGACCACCGGGATCACTTCGGCGCCCAGCAGCTTCATGCGGAACACGTTGGCCTGCTGACGCTCGATGTCTGTGGTGCCCATGTAGATCACGCAGTCCAGACCAAAACGCGCAGCCACGGTAGCGGTGGCCACGCCGTGCATGCCGGCGCCGGTCTCGGCGATGATGCGTTTCTTGCCCATGCGCCGCGCCAGCAGGATCTGGCCGATGCAGTTGTTGATCTTGTGCGCGCCGGTGTGGTTCAGCTCTTCGCGCTTGAGGTAGATCTTGGCGCCGCCGCAGAACTCGGTAAGACGCTCGGCGAAATACAGCGGGCTCGGACGTCCGACGTAGTCACGCTGGAAGTAGGCCAATTCCTCTTTGAACGCCGGATCTTCCTTGGCCGCTTCGTATTCGCGGGCCAGATCGAGGATCAACGGCATCAGGGTTTCTGCTACGTAACGGCCGCCGAACGAGCCAAACAGGCCGTTGGCGTCAGGGCCGTTACGCAGATCGGAGGTGTTCGAAGTCTGGGTCATGGTTCGCTCCAGCGGATTTCACGAGAAGACAATGGCGTTCACTCTACCCCTGACCTTGCAGGCTGAAAACCGATAAGATCGCCACAACCTGTCAGGAAAACTCACAGATATCATGAGCCATGACCTTCCCCCGCTGAACGCCCTGCGTGCATTCGAAGCCACCGCCCGCCTGAACAGCGTCAGCCAGGCTGCCGAGCAACTGCACGTCACCCACGGCGCGGTCAGCCGCCAGCTCAAAGTGCTGGAAGAGCACCTCGGCGTCAGTCTTTTCGTCAAGGACGGTCGCGGCCTGAAACTCACAGATGCCGGCATCCGCCTGCGCGATGCCAGCGGCGAGGCGTTCGACCGCTTGCGCAGCGTCTGCGCCGAACTGACTCAAAGCACCGTTGACGCTCCGTTCGTGCTCGGTTGCTCCGGCAGTCTGCTGGCGCGCTGGTTCATCCCACGACTGGGCCGACTGAATGCCGATCTGCCGGATTTGCGACTGCACCTGTCCGCCGGTGAAGGAGATCTCGACCCGCGCCGCCCGGGGCTGGATGCATTGCTACTGTTCGCCGAACCGCCATGGCCGGCCGACATGCAAGTCTATGAGCTGGCCAGCGAGCGTATCGGCCCGGTCATGAGCCCGCTGTTCAGCGGCTATCAACAACTGCAATCGGCACCACCCACTGCCTTGCTTGTCGAGCCGTTACTGCACACGACCTCTCGCCCACAAGCCTGGCCGAGCTGGGCGCAGCAAAGCGGCCTCGATGCCAAGGCATTGAAGCTGGGACAAGGTTTTGAGCATTTGTATTACTTGCTGGAGGCTGCCGTAGCAGGATTGGGCGTAGCGATTGCTCCGGAACCATTGGTCGCCGAAGACTTGAAGGCCGGACGCCTGGTCGCGCCATGGGGTTTTTGCGAAACCCCGGCGCAACTGGCGTTGTGGCTACCCAAGCGCGCCGCAGACGGGCGCGCCCGGCAATTGGCGCAGTGGCTCAAGTACGAGCTGCGCCAGGCGGATCACTCGCCGCGCTTGAACAGCAAATAAGCGGCCAGCAGACCCAGCGCACCGACCGCCACACCGGCGGTCGTCCACGGATGTTCCTGCGCGTAGTCACGGGTGGCGATCCCGGTCTCGCGGGTTTTGACTTTGACTTCTTCGTAGGCATCGCTGAGCAGGCTGCGCGAATGTTTCAGCGCGCTTTCGGCGTTGCCCTTGAGCGCCTTGAGGGTCTTGCGCGACTCGTCTGAAGCGTCGTCCTTCAGGCTTTCCAACGACTTGAGCAGACTCTCGATCTCCGCTTCCATGCTTTGCAACGAGGCTTTGCGTAACGAGGTGTTGGCCATGGTGGCTCTCCTGCATTGGTGATGAGTGGCGTGTGTTGTTTGGGACTTCACGGGTTCCGGAAAGTGCAGAAAATCTGAACTCCGGATTCTCCCGGCGACCGAAATCAACAGCGCAAATCGCTGCTAGGCTCAAATCCACACGCCAAGGAGATCGCCATGAGTGACCATCACACCTACAAGAAAGTCGAGCTGGTCGGTTCGTCCACCAGCAGCATCGAAGACGCTATCAACAACGCGTTGGCCGAGGCCAACAAGAGCATCAAGCATCTGGAATGGTTTGAAGTGGTCGATACCCGCGGCCACATCAAGGACGGCAAGGCTGCCCACTTTCAAGTGACTTTGAAAGTCGGGTTCAGGATTGCCAGCAGCTGAGTTTGGGCTACGCTTCTGAACTTGCGCGCTGGCCGAGTGCCATAGGAATGGCAAAGCGCTACAGGGTGAGCGCATCGAGTGAACTCGATGTCCGCCTCTTTTAATCCGACCAGGGAGTGCGACCGATGAAGAAGTTCATGTTGGCAGTAGGTTTGTTGAGCCTTGCGGGTGGTGCGTTTGCTGCCGGCAAGCCTTGCGAAGAAGTGAAAGCCGAGATCGCGGCAAAACTGGACGCGAAACACGTCTCCGGTTATTCGCTGGAAATCGTCGATAAAGCTGCAGCAGCGGGCGGCAAGGTCGTCGGCAAGTGCGAGGGCGGCACCAAGGAAATCGTCTACAAACGCGGTTGATCGCGCCTGAAATGCAAAAGCCGACGCAATGCGTCGGCTTTTTTGTACCCGGCTATCTTTGTGCAGAACTATCAGAACTCAGCCCTTCATCACCTGCGCCAGCAATTCGTAGGAATGCAGGCGATCGGCATGTTCGTACAGATCGCAGGTAAAAATGAGCTCATCGGCCTGGGTCTGTTCGATCAGCACTTCCAGTTTCGCGCGGATTTTCTGCGGGCTGCCGACCATCGCCAGACCGAGGAAATCCCCCACCGCCTCACGCTCGTGTGGAAGCCACAGGCCGTCCATGGTTTTCACCGGAGGACGCTGCACCAGACTTTGCCCACGCATCAGCGCAAGGATTCGCTGGTACACCGAGGTTGCCAGGTAATCGGCCTGTTCGTCGGTGTCGGCAGCCACCAGCGGCACGCCGAGCATCACGTACGGTTTATCGAGCACCGCCGAGGGCTTGAAGTGATTGCGGTAGACCCGAATCGCTTCGTGCATGAAGCGCGGTGCGAAATGCGAGGCAAAGGCGTAAGGCAAACCGCGCTCACCGGCCAGTTGCGCACTGAACAGGCTGGAGCCGAGCAACCAGATCGGCACGTTGGTGCCGGTGCCCGGCATCGCGATCACACGTTGATCCGGAGTACGCGGGCCGAGGAACCGCGCCAGTTCGGCCACGTCTTCCGGGAAGTCGTCGGCACTGCCGGAGCGCTCACGGCGCAGGGCTCGGGCAGTCATCTGATCGGAGCCGGGCGCACGGCCCAGGCCGAGGTCGATCCGCCCCGGATACAGGCTTTCAAGGGTGCCGAACTGCTCGGCAATCACCAGCGGCGCGTGGTTGGGCAGCATCACGCCACCAGAACCGACACGGATGGTCGACGTGCCGCCGGCCAGATAGCCCAGCAAAACAGAGGTGGCGGAACTGGCGATGCCGTCCATGTTGTGGTGCTCGGCGACCCAGAATCGGGTGTAGCCGAACTTCTCGACATGCTGCGCCAGATCCAGCGAGTTGCGCAGCGACTGCGCCGGGCTGCCGTTTTCGCGCACCGGCACCAGATCGAGGGTGGAAAACTTTACGTCGGACAGTTGCTTCATAAACCTGCATCTCCGATTGAGGGCGCAGGTTTGTTCTTGGCGAACGCAAACCTGCCCAATTCATAAGCGTGTTCTGTGCAATAAGGGCATATACCCGAGTTTCAATAGCCGATCCGAAATTTCCTACTAAAAAAGTCAACGATTCAGATGAGCTGAACTTTGTTCCGGCGTCTATCCTCAGAAGCCTTGCAAGTAAAAACCCTGAAGGCGCGGCGTTTCGCGCCGAATTGAGGAGGCACACATGGCTATCGTGAAGAAGGCATCCGCACATTGGGAAGGTGACCTGAAAACCGGCATCGGCTCGATCTCCACCGAAACCGGCGTCCTGCGGGAAGCGCCTTACGGCTTCAAGGCCCGCTTCGAGGGCGGCAAGGGCACCAACCCGGAAGAACTGATCGGCGCCGCCCATGCCGGCTGTTTCTCCATGGCGTTCTCGATGATCCTCGGTGATGCCGGGCTCAAGGCCGAAAGCATCGACACCCAGGCCGAAGTCACCCTCGATCAGGTTGACGGCGGTTTCGCGATCACTGCAGTGAAGCTGATACTCAAGGCGAAAATTCCCGGTGCAACCCAGGCGCAGTTCGAAGAACTGAGCAACAAAGCCAAGGAAGGTTGCCCGGTGTCGAAAGTACTGAACGCGAAGATCAGCCTGGATGCGTCGCTGGTCAGTTGATTGACTTGAGCCGAATCAGAACCCGCCAGGCAAAAATGTGGTCGAATAAATGACAGCAGCTTTCGCGCATCTTCGTGCGCGCTGCTCCCAGGAGCTTCAACCATGAAACGTTTTGCTTTGGCGGTTATCTGTGGCGTGCTGGCAACGTCGGCCTTCGCGGCGCCAAAAGATTGCGAAGAACTCAAGAAAGAGATCGAAATCAAGATTCAGGCGAATGCCGTGCCCTCCTACACCCTGGAGATAGTCTCCAAAGAGGAAGCCGAAAAGCATGACGTCGCTATGGTCGTCGGCACTTGCGACAACGGTTCAAAAGCCATCATCTACCAGAAGAACGACAGCTGATTCAGGCTAGATGGCGCAATAGGTGTCGCGATCCTCGGCGACGATTTCCCGCTTGGCGTTATACAGCCGGGCGCTGGGCGTAAACATCAGGGAGCGACCCTCCAGCACGTAACGCTGACCCGCTTCGAAATGGTCGAAGCGGATGGTCAGGTAGCACAGGCGCTCCACAGGGTCGTTCAACATGCCAGCTCCTCCACCGGGTGCCTCGAAATCGAAACGTACCAGCAACTCATGGCTGCCGGGCGTTACCTGGAAAAAACGCCCGTCATTCAAGCTCTGCTTGTCGAGACGCTCGGCCATCAGCAGTTTTCCGCCCGGGGTCGGCGTCGAGAACTCGACCCAGGCCATGTTGGGGTCAACCGGTGGCATCGG
The DNA here is from genome assembly GCF_054071635.1 of Pseudomonas sp. SDO52101_S400. NCBI lineage: Bacteria > Pseudomonadati > Pseudomonadota > Gammaproteobacteria > Pseudomonadales > Pseudomonadaceae > Pseudomonas > Pseudomonas sp. SDO52101_S400. The sequence continues at coordinate 20,049 of NZ_JBSVWF010000032.1, forward strand.
CGTCTGACAACCGGCGAGCACGCCGGCAACCAGTAACAGCATCGACTTGCGCATGATGAATGTCCGTGAATTCGGGCATCCAGCATAACGCCGATCAGGTGCGCTGACAGCCTGCCGGCTTACCTTGGCCGACTACGTTTTTCTGCTGGTCATAGAGCTTGGCCCACGGCCGGAAACCGATGTTGCCAGCCTGGAGCTGATAGCGCTGGCCGGCGTTGAAGTCGGTGAATTTCAGGTTCAGCTGGCAATCGCGCCACAGTGGTTCGGCGTCCGGGCCGATGTTGGTCGCCGCCACCGGAAACTGATAGCGCACCGTCAACTCATGGCTGCCGGGTTGTACCTCGAAGTAGCGTTTGTCGACGGCAGCCTTGTTGTCGACTTCCAGCGCTTGCAGCGCCGTGTCCTGTTGCCGGGTATCCAGATCGATCCAGGCTTGAGTGGGGTCGGGCGAAGGCATTCCGAATCCGGCACAACCGGCCAGCGTCAGCAGGCCTCCCGTCAGTATCAACATGCGCATGGCGGAGCTCCAATGGGCGGGATAGTCTTGCGATCAGACTTTCCGGGGGATTTCTTATTGTGATCAGGCCGTTTCCAAGCCTTGGGTTACTTGATCGCGTTTTGCGGGTTTTGTTTCCGAGCACATTGCTTTTGCTGCTCAACGGTTGTTCCAGCGTCAGCTATTACAGCCAGTTGGCCAGCGGCCAGTTGCAATTGCTGCGGGCTCGCGAGCCGGTGGCCAAGGTGATCGCCGACCCGAGCCGGGACGCCACACTGCGTGCCCACCTGGCCCAGTCGCAGAAGGCCCGGGATTTCGCCAGCGAACACCTGCACCTGCCGGATAACCAGAGCTATCGCCTGTACGCCGATATCCATCGGCCGTACGTGGTGTGGAACGTGTTCGCCACCCCGGAGTTTTCCCTGAGCCCGCAGAACCATTGCTTCCCGGTTGCCGGTTGCGTGGCCTATCGCGGCTACTACAACCAGAGTGCAGCGCGGGGCGAGGCGGCGATCCAGCGTCTGCAAGGCATGGATGTGTCGATTGGCGGCGTCGAAGCCTATTCGACCCTGGGCTGGTTCAATGACCCGATCCTCAACTCGATGATGGGCTGGGGCGACGAACGGTTGGCCACGCTGATCTTTCATGAGCTGGGCCACCAACGTTTCTATGTGAAGGACGACACCGAGTTCAACGAATCCTATGCCACGTTTGTCGAGCAGGAAGGCACCCGGCAGTGGCGGGCGTTTCGTGGCCTGCCGCCAGAGAACGACGCTCAGCTCAAACGCCGGGATCAGTTCATTCAACTGATCCTCGATACCCGCGCCCGGCTGGAAAAGCTGTACACACAACCGATGCCCGTCGAGCAGATGCGCGAACGCAAGGCCGACGAATTCGAACGGTTTCGCCGGGACTATCGGCTGATGCGCGACAGCCAGTGGGCCGGAGACAAGCGTTACGACGCCTGGGTCAATGCGCCGCTGAACAATGCGCGGTTGTTGCCGTTCGGGCTGTATGACCAGTGGGTGCCGGCGTTTGCTGCCTTGTTCAGGCAGGTCGGTGGGGATTGGCTGAGGTTTTATGCGGAGGTGGAGAGGTTGGGTGAGTTGCCGGTGACTGAGCGCAAAGCGGCATTGAAAGCCTTGGTAGATTCGAAAGTTTGAGTGGCTGAAAGGGCCTCTTCGCGAGCAAACCCGCTCCCACATTGATTTTGTGTTTAACACAGACCCAATGTGGGAGCGGGCTTGCTCGCGAAGGCTATCTGATCAGCGCTGCAGAAACGCCTGATGCAACTCGGCCAGGGTTTCGAAGTGATAAGCCGGCGCCTCGGCATTCAACTCTTCAAAACTGCCAAACCCATAACCAACAGCCGCGGCATCCAGCCCGTTGCTGCGGGCACCGATCAGGTCGTGCTTGCGGTCACCGATCATCAGCGTGCTGGCCGGATCCAGCCCTTCTTCGGCGATCAAGTGGGCAATCAGCTCGACCTTGTTGGTACGGGTGCCGTCCAGCTCGCTGCCGTAAATCACCTTGAAGTGTTTGGCAAAATCAAAGTGCCGGGCGATTTCCCGAGCGAACACCCACGGTTTTGAAGTCGCGATATACAGCTGCCGGCCTTGGCCACCAAGGGTTTCCAGCAACGGCGTGACGCCCTCGAACACCCGATTCTCGTACAGGCCTGTCACCTTGAAGCGCTCGCGATAGAAATTCACCGCCTCCCAGGCCTTTGCTTCATCGAAGCCATAAAACTGCATGAACGCCTGCAACAGCGGCGGGCCGATGAAGTGTTCCAGCTTGGTCAGGTCCGGCTCATCGATGCCGAGTTTGCTCAAGGCGAACTGGATGGAACGAGTGATGCCCTCACGCGGGTCGGTCAGGGTGCCATCGAGGTCGAACAGTACGGTCTGGTAATGCATGAAAAATCCCGAGCAATAGAGTGAAAAGTCAGAGCTGGTCGTAGCCTTCGGCCAGATGCAGGTCCTTGAGCTTCACGTAGTTCGCCGCGCTGTAGGTAAAAAAGGCATTTTCCTTGTCGGTCAACGGGCGGACCTGCTTCACCGGGCTGCCGACGTACAGGAAACCGCTTTCCAGGCGCTTGCCCGGTGGCACCAGGCTGCCGGCGCCAATGATCACGTCGTCCTCGACCACCGCGCCGTCCATGACGATGCTGCCCATGCCGATCAGCACGCGGCTGCCGACGGTGCAGCCATGCAGCATCACCTTGTGGGCGATGGTCACGTCATCGCCGATCAGCAGCGGAAAACCGTCCGGATTGAACGGTCCGGCGTGAGTGATGTGCAACACGCAGCCATCCTGCACGCTGGTGCGTGCGCCGATACGGATGCGGTGCATGTCGCCCCGGATCACCGTCAACGGCCACACGGAGCTGTCTTCGCCGATTTCGACGTCGCCGATCACCACCGCAGAGCCGTCGACAAAAGCGCCTTTGCTCAAGCGTGGGGTGTGATTCTGGTACTTGCGAAGGGACACGATTAGTTCTCTCTCTGTCGCCGATAGCTGCGGTGGGTGTCGATTGTAATTAAGATGGGCGCATGTTTCTTCCAGCCAAGGTGCCAACCGTGAGCGTGAACAACCCTCTTCTGCAGTCCTACGACCTGCCGCCGTTCTCCGCGATCCGTGCCGAACACGTGCAGCCGGCCATCGAAACCATCCTGGCCGACAACCGCGCCGCCATCGCCGAGATCCTCAAGACCCAGGGCCAGAACCCGACGTGGGCCGGGCTGGTGCTGGCGATGGACGAGCTAAATGATCGCCTGGGTGCTGCCTGGAGCCCGGTCAGCCACCTCAATGCCGTGTGCAACAGCGCCGAACTGCGCGAAGCCTACGAGTCGTGCCTGCCGGCATTGAGCGCCTACTCCACCGAAATGGGCCAGAACCGCGAGCTGTTCCAGGCCTATGAAGCCCTGGCCAACAGCCCGGAAGCCGCCGGTTTCGACGTGGCGCAGAAAACCATTCTGGAACACGCCCTGCGCGACTTCCGCTTGTCGGGTATCGATCTGCCGGAAGCCGAACAGAAGCGCTACGCCGAAGTGCAGAGCAAGCTGTCCGAGCTGGGCAGCCGCTTCTCCAACCAGTTGCTCGACGCCACTCAGGCCTGGACCAAGCACCTGACCGACGAAGCCGCCCTCGCCGGCCTGACCGACTCGGCCAAGGCGCAAATGGCCGCTGCGGCACAAGCCAAAGGTCTCGATGGCTGGCTGATCACCCTGGAATTCCCGAGCTACTACGCGGTAATGACCTACGCCCAGGACCGTGCGCTGCGCGAAGAAGTCTACGCCGCCTACTGCACCCGTGCGTCGGATCAAGGCCCGAATGCCGGCCAGAACGACAACGGCCCGGTCATGGGTGAAATCCTCGACCTGCGTCAGGAACTGGCCAAACTGCTCGGTTTCTCCAGCTTCTCCGAGTTGAGCCTGGCGACCAAAATGGCCGAATCCAGCGATCAGGTGCTGAGCTTCCTGCGCGACCTGGCCAAGCGCAGCAAGCAGTTCGCCGCCCAGGACCTGCAACAGCTCAAGGCTTACGCCGCCGAACAGGGCTGCGCCGATCTGCAAAGCTGGGATAGCGGTTTCTACGGGGAAAAACTCCGCGAACAACGCTACAGCGTCGCCCAGGAAACCCTGCGCGCTTACTTCCCGATCGACAAGGTACTGGGCGGCCTGTTCGCTATCGTTCAGCGTCTGTACGGCATCGAAATCGCCGAACTGAAAGGCTTCGACACCTGGCATCCGGACGTTCGCCTGTTCGAAATCAAGGAAAACGGCCAGCACGTCGGCCGCTTCTTCTTCGACCTCTACGCCCGCGCCAACAAGCGCGGCGGTGCCTGGATGGACGGCGCCCGCGACCGTCGCCGCACGATCGACGGCGTGCTGCAAAGCCCGGTGGCGAACCTTGTGTGCAACTTCACCCCGGCCGACAGCGGCAAGCCTGCGCTGCTGACCCACGATGAAGTCACCACCCTGTTCCACGAATTCGGCCACGGCCTGCATCACCTGCTGACCCGCGTCGAGCATGCCGGCGTGTCCGGCATCAACGGCGTGGCGTGGGACGCGGTCGAGCTGCCGAGCCAGTTCATGGAAAACTGGTGCTGGGAGCCGGAAGGTCTGGCACTGATTTCCGGCCACTACGAGACCGGCGAACCGCTGCCGCAGGATCTGCTGGAAAAAATGCTCGCGGCGAAGAACTTCCAGTCCGGCCTGATGATGGTGCGTCAGCTGGAATTCTCGCTGTTCGACTTCGAACTGCACGCCACTCACGGCGACGGCCGCAGTGTGCTGCAAGTGCTCGAAGGCGTGCGTGACGAGGTGTCGGTGATGCGTCCTCCGGCGTACAACCGCTTCCCGAACAGCTTTGCGCATATCTTCGCCGGCGGTTACGCGGCGGGTTACTACAGCTACAAGTGGGCAGAAGTGCTGTCGGCGGATGCCTTCTCCAAGTTCGAAGAAGATGGCGTGCTGAATGCCGACACCGGTCGCGCCTTCCGCGAAGCGATCCTCGCCCGCGGCGGCTCGCAGGAGCCGATGGTGCTGTTCGTCGACTTTCGTGGCCGTGAGCCGTCGATTGACGCACTCTTGCGCCACAGCGGCCTGAGTGAGGACGCGGCAGCATGAGTGAGGCACCTGTGAAGACCAAAAAACGCTTTATCGCCGGGGCAGTCTGTCCGGCGTGCAGCGAGCCGGACAAGCTGATGATGTGGAGCGAGGACGACGTTCCGCACCGCGAATGCGTGGCTTGCGGCTACAGCGATACGCTCAATGCCCAAGGGCTGTCGGTTCCGAAAGAGCTGGGTACGCGGGTCAACACCAGCGCGCTCAAGCCTGCACCGGACAAGACGGTTCAGGCGGTGCAGTTCTTCCCGAATCCGAAGCTGAAGAAAAAGCCCGAAGACTGATACCGAGAATCGACCTTCCACGGTGCAATGCCGTGGAAGGTGCGAATTACTTGAGGTTGACGGTCTGGAACCAGCTCTTCATCGAGCAGGTAGCGAACGCACTGGTGCTGCAATCGCCATTGGCCAACGCGGTACGCAGCTTGTCGACATCAGCCTGCATCACGTAGCGCACGCCGTCCTTGAAGTGACCGCTTTCACCGAAACCGCCCTGGGTCATTTCGTTCAGGGCGTCTTCCTTGCTCCAGCCTTGCACCACGATGCGGTACATCGCGGCCATCAGGCCGGTGCGGTCGGAACCGTGCTTGCAATGCATCAATACCGGACCGCTGGCTTCGGCAGTCTGGATTGCACGCAGGGTCTTGAGCACGTCGCTGTCATCGACATGATTGGTGCGATACGGCAGTTGCACCTGATTGATGCCCGGGGCATTCAGCCAGCTCGAATCCGCTTCCGGCAGAAAGTTGATGACCGTGGCCACTTTCAGGTTTTGCAGCAACGGCACTGCACCGGCATCAGGGAGCGCACTGCGATAAAGCGTGGGCGACATCTGAAAGAAGTTGTATTTCACTTCGACCGGTTGCGCCCACTCCGGAGGGCGAGAAACCGGCGCATCTGCGGCATGGGCCGGGATCGAGCCGAGCAGGGCAAACAGCGAGAAACAGATCGCAGAGGAAAAACGCTTCAAGGACATGCTGTGCGGTGACCGTGTGGGATTCGTCAGTGAGGGCGGCAGCTTGAGGGTTGTCCAGTCAAATCCCCGTGAGGCGTATGTCAAAGAAACGTGAAGCCAGGGAAATCCTTCGTCGCAAATTCGGGCTTTTTTCGACTGAATCGATTCATCCGGTTGGTTAGGCTGCTACCATTTGTCACATCATGTTGCAGGTGCGTCCCCCTTTTCCGGGTCATTCCTGCTTCGTCGCAACCAACCACTCCAAAGCCGTCCCCAGAAACGGCTGATAACCATCAATGCCTGATGAGGTGCACCCCATGTCTGATCAAGATCGAGACAACCCGCGGCGTGAGTTTTTGCGCAAATCCCTGACCCTGATCCCGGTGGTCACCCTCGCTGGCACCGGCCTGGGCAGCAGCGTGCTGCAAGCCGCCCCGCAAAGCGCACCGGATGCGGCGCCGGCAAAACCGGCCGCCGCTGACGCAAATGTCTATCAGCCGAGCTACTTCACCGCCGAAGAGTGGGCGTTCATCAATGCCGCCGTCGCGCAGTTGATCCCCAACGATGCCCAGGGCCCCGGTGCTCTCGAGGCTGGCGTGCCGGAATACATCGACCGTCAGATGAACACCCCGTATGCCGCCGGTGCCCTCTGGTACATGCAAGGCCCGTTCAACGCCGACGCCGCGCCGGAGATGGGCTGGCAGAGCAAACTGGTCCCGAAAGAGATCTATCGCCTCGGCATCGCCGCCACGGATCAGTGGGCAAAATCCCTCAACGGTAAAACATTTGCCGAGCAAGACAGCGCTACCCGAGACGATTTGCTCAAGCAGCTTGAAGCCGGAAAACCACAATTCGACGCCGTTCCGGCGAAGATTTTCTTCAATCTTTTGCTGCAAAACACCAAGGAAGGGTTCTTCTGCGACCCGATCCACGGTGGCAATAAAGGCATGGTCGGCTGGACCATGATCGGCTTCCCCGGCGCCCGCGCCGATTTCATGGATTGGGTGGAACGTAACGAGCAATACCCCTTCCCGGCAGTTTCGATTCGCGGCGAGAGGGCGTGAGCATGGCAACGGTAATGAAGAAGGTTGACGCAGTGATCGTCGGTTTCGGCTGGACAGGCGCGATCATGGCCAAGGAACTGACCGAAGCAGGCCTCAACGTGCTGGCGCTGGAGCGCGGGCCCATGCAGGACACCTACCCTGACGGCAACTATCCTCAGGTGATCGACGAACTCACCTACAGCGTGCGGAAAAAACTCTTTCAGGACATATCCAAAGAGACCGTCACCATTCGTCACAGCGTCAACGACATCGCCCTGCCGAACCGCCAGTTGGGTGCGTTCCTGCCGGGCAATGGCGTAGGCGGCGCCGGGCTGCACTGGTCGGGGGTGCACTTTCGCGTCGATCCGATCGAGTTGCGCATGCGCAGCCACTACGAAGAGCGTTACGGCAAAAGCTTCATCCCCAAGGACATGACCATCCAGGACTTCGGCGTCAGCTATGAAGAGCTGGAACCGTTCTTCGATTTCGCCGAAAAAGTCTTCGGCACCTCCGGCCAGGCCTGGACCGTGAAAGGCCAACTGGTCGGCCAGGGCAAGGGTGGCAACCCATACGCGCCGGATCGTTCAAACCCGTTTCCGCTGGAAGCGCAGAAGAACACGGTTTCCGCACAACTGTTCGGCAAAGCGGCCACAGAGGTCGGTTACAAACCCTACAACCTGCCTTCCGCAAATACTTCGGGCCCGTACACCAACCCTTACGGCGCGCAGATGGGTCCGTGCAACTTCTGCGGTTTCTGCAGTGGCTACGTTTGCTACATGTATTCCAAGGCTTCGCCAAACGTGAACATTCTGCCGGCGCTGAAACCGCTGCCGAATTTCGAACTGCGGCCCAACGCCCACGTCCTGCGGGTCAACCTCGACAGCACGAAGACCAAAGCCACCGGCGTCACCTACATCGACGGCCAGGGCCGGGAGATCGAGCAACCGGCGGATCTGGTGATCCTCGGCGCGTTCCAGTTGCACAACGTGCGGCTGATGCTGCTCTCCGGCATTGGTAAACCGTACGACCCGGTCAGCGGCGAAGGCGTGGTCGGGCGTAACTTCGCCTACCAGAACATGGCGACCATCAAGGCGTTCTTCGACAAGGACACTCACACCAACAACTTCATTGGCGCCGGTGGCAACGGCGTGGCGCTGGACGATTTCAACGCCGACAACTTCGACCACGGCCCACACGGCTTCGTCGGTGGCTCGCCGATGTGGGTCAACCAGGCTGGCAGCCGACCGATTGCCGGCACCTCCAACCCGCCGGGCACGCCGGCCTGGGGCAGCGACTGGAAACGCGCGACCGCCGACTACTACACCCATCAGGTGTCGATGGACGCTCACGGCGCGCATCAGTCCTACCGTGGCAACTACCTCGATCTGGATCCGGTGTACCGCGATGCCTACGGCCTGCCGCTGCTGCGGATGACCTTCGACTGGCAGGAAAACGACATCAAGATGAACCGCTTCATGGTCGAAAAAATGGGCAAGGTCGCGCAAGCCATGGGACCGAAAGCCATTGCCGTGCTCGGCAAGAAAGTCGGCGAGCACTTCAACACCGCGTCCTACCAGACCACCCACCTCAACGGTGGCGCGATCATGGGCACCAATCCGAAGACCAGCGCGTTGAACCGCTACTTGCAGAGCTGGGACGTGCACAACGTGTTCGTTCCGGGTGCCTCGGCGTTCCCGCAGGGCCTCGGTTACAACCCGACCGGGCTGGTCGCCGCGCTGACCTACTGGTCGGCCAAAGCGATCCGCGAGCAATACCTGAAAAACCCCGGCCCGCTGGTTCAGGCTTAAGGAGCGATGACCATGAAGACTCTCGTTATCGCGACCCTGGCGCTGCTCGGCAGCGCTGTTGTTCATGGCGCCGAAGTTGATCAATCCTTGATCAAGAAAGGTGAATACCTCGCCCGTGCCGGTGACTGCGTGGCTTGCCACACGGCCAAGGACGGCAAACCGTTCGCCGGCGGCCTGCCGATGGAAACCCCGATCGGTACGATCTACTCGACCAACATCACCCCGGACAACACCGGGCTGGGCGGCTACAGCTTCGAGGAGTTCGACCAGGCCGTGCGGCATGGTGTGGCCAAAAACGGCAGTACCTTGTACCCGGCGATGCCGTACCCGTCCTACGCCCGCGTCAGCGAAACCGACATGCAGGCGCTGTACGCCTACTTCATGCACGGCGTTGAACCGGTTGCGCAGGAGAACAAGGCCAGCGACATCCCGTGGCCATTGAGCATGCGCTGGCCGCTGATGGGCTGGCGCTGGCTGTTTGCGCCGAAGGTCGAGGACTACAAACCCGCGTCGGACGATGCCGTCGTCAGCCGTGGGGCGTATCTGGTGGAAGGCCTCGGACATTGCGGCGCCTGCCATACGCCACGGGCCCTGACCATGCAGGAAAAATCCCTGAGCGCGGCCGAAGGCAGCAGTTTTCTGTCAGGCAGTGCCCCGCTGGAAGGCTGGATCGCCAAGAGCCTGCGCGGCGACCACAAGGACGGCCTCGGCGGCTGGAGCGAAGAACAACTGGTGCAGTTCCTGAAGACCGGCCGCAGCGACCGCAGCGCGGTGTTCGGCGGCATGAGCGACGTGGTCACCCACAGCATGCAGTACATGACCGACGCCGACCTGACTGCAATTGCCCGTTATCTGAAATCGCTGCCGGCGAATGATCCTGCCGATCAGCCGCACCAGTACGACGAGAAAGCCGCCAAGGCCCTGTGGAACGGTGATGACAGTCAGCGTGGCGCGTCGGTGTACATCGACAACTGCGCGGCGTGCCACCGCACCGACGGCCACGGCTACACCCGGGTATTCCCGGCGCTTGCGGGCAATCCGGTGCTGCAATCGGACGACCCGACCTCGCTGATCCACATCGTTCTCAAGGGCGGCACCCTGCCTGCGACGCACACTGCTCCATCGACCTTCACCATGCCTGGCTTCGCCTGGCGCCTGTCAGATCAGGAAGTGGCGGACGTGGTGAGCTTTATCCGTGGCAGTTGGGGTAACAAAGGTGCGCCGGTCAAGGCCGCTGATGTTGCCGAGTTGCGCAAGGAAGACATGAAGCACACCTCGAACGATGACCTCGGCCAGGTGACACAGCACAACTGACTGTTCGCCCAACGGCACTAGTCAGATGCACAGCGCCCCGATACTGTACATACACACAGTATCGAGGCGCTGCCATGTCCACTCCCCTTCCCCCGCGCGGTCGCGGCACCGCCACCAATCCGCACAACCGCTTCGCCCCGAGCCGATCAGTGGCCGAGGACGACGGCTGGTATCAAGAAGTGCCACTGACCCAGGGCACTGAAGTCAGCTTCGAGACGGCGAAAACCATCATCACCCGCAACACCTCGCCGGACCTGCCCTTCGACCGCTCCATCAATCCCTATCGCGGCTGCGAGCATGGTTGCATCTATTGCTACGCACGGCCGAGCCACGCCTACTGGGACATGTCGCCGGGGCTGGATTTCGAAACGAAGCTGATCGCCAAGACCAACGCCGCCCAGGTGCTGGAAGAACAGCTGGGAAAAAAAGGCTATCAATGCGCGCCAATCAACCTTGGCTCCAATACCGATCCCTACCAGCCGATCGAACGCGAACACCGGATCACCCGGCAAACCCTCGAAGTGCTGCTGCGCTACCGGCACCCGGTGACTATCGTCACCAAGGGCTCGCTGATCCTGCGCGACCTCGATCTGCTCACCGAACTGGCGCAACAACGGCTGGTGGCAGTGATGATCAGCCTCACCACCCTGGACGACGAACTCAAACGCATCCTCGAACCCCGCGCCGCCGCGCCCAAGGCCCGATTGCGGGCGATCCGGGTGATGCGCGAAGCAGGAATTCCGGTCGGTGTGCTGTGTTCGCCGATGATTCCAATGATCAACGACAGTGAAATCGAAAGCCTGCTGACCGAAGCCCACGCCGCCGGCGCCCAGAGCGCCGCGTACATGATGTTGCGCCTGCCGCTGGAAGTGGCGCCGCTGTTCGAGGAATGGCTGGAGGCGCACTATCCGCAGCGTGCCGCCCATGTGTTGAGCCTGATCCGCCAGAGTCGTGGCGGTGAGCTCTACGACAGCCGTTTTGGCGCACGCATGCGCGGTGAAGGGCCGTTCGCCGACCTGCTCGCACAGCGCTTCACCAAAGCGCTCAAGCGCCTGGGGCTCAATCACCGGGAAGGCTTCAACCTCGACTGCACGGCCTTCTGTCCGCCGGGTCGTCAGATGGCGCTGATTTAGGAACAATTGGCCTGTGGTTGCGAGGAAGGAATGCTTGACCCGGTTTACGCCGGTCATACATTTTGTGACCTGGAACACACGTTCTAGAGCGCTTGATTCAGTTTGAGTTAAGTTTCGGCGGTTACCTTGTTCATCGAGTGACTGACGGGTCGGGATGACTCGGATGTTCTAAACAGCCACTGGCTTCACACCGGAATACACGGGAACGACTCCCCGAATCCGCCAATGAGGATGAATCATGAGTGACAAGGATAAACAGCCGTTGGCTGCGTCGGCGCAAGCCGCCCCTGTGGCGGAATCCGCCGATGCAGCGTTGAAGCATATCGTTGACGGCTTTTTGCATTTTCATCATGAGGTCTTTCCGCAACAGGAAGAACTCTTCAAGAAACTCGCCACGGCCCAGTCACCACGGGCCATGTTCATCACCTGCGCCGACTCGCGCATCGTGCCTGAACTGATCACCCAGAGTTCGCCCGGCGATCTGTTCGTGACCCGTAACGTCGGCAACGTCGTTCCGCCCTACGGCCAGATGAACGGTGGCGTTTCCACCGCCATCGAATACGCGGTACTGGCCCTTGGTGTGCAGCACATCATCATTTGTGGCCACTCCGATTGCGGCGCCATGCGCGCAGTGCTCAATCCGGACAGCCTGGAAAAGATGCCGACGGTCAAAGCCTGGCTGCGCCACGCCGAAGTCGCGAAAACCATGGTGCATGACAACTGCAACTGCACCGACGAAAAAGAAAGCATGCCGATCCTCACCGAGGAAAACGTCATCGCCCAACTGCAGCACTTGCGAACCCATCCTTCGGTAGCCTCGCGCATGGCGAACGGCCAACTGTTCATCCATGGCTGGGTCTACAACATCGAAACCAGCGAAATCAAAGCTTACGACGCGGATCAGGGACGCTTCCTGCCGCTCGACGGCAGCCATCCGATTCCGGTGGCGACGCCCAAAGCGCGCTTCTAAATCCTCCTAAAAATCCGTGTGGTCTGACGCCGGTCGCTGTTTCAGCGACCATGCTTCACCACGCCTGAAGAAAACTTCGGGAGAGTCATCATGCGTGCGGCTCAATTGAAAGCTGTGTTGCCACGGGAGCTGCTCGCTTCAGTGGTGGTGTTTCTGGTCGCCCTGCCGCTGTGCATGGGCATTGCGATTGCTTCGGGGCTACCGCCGGCCAAAGGTCTGATTACCGGGATCATCGGGGGTCTGGTGGTGGGCTGGCTGGCGGGTTCGCCGTTGCAGGTCAGCGGGCCGGCGGCGGGTCTGGCGGTGCTGGTGTTCGAACTGGTGCGTCAGCACGGCATCGAGATGCTCGGGCCGATCCTGCTGCTGGCGGGTTTTCTGCAACTGGTGGCCGGGCGTCTGAAGCTTGGTTGCTGGTTCCGGGTCACAGCACCAGCGGTGGTCTACGGGATGCTCGCGGGGATCGGCGTGCTGATCGTGCTCTCGCAGGTGCATGTAATGCTGGATGCCGCGCCGAAACCTTCGGGGCTGGACAACCTGACAGCGTTTCCCGGCGCGGTGGCGCAGGCCATGCCGTCCTTTGGCTGGCAGGCCGGGTTGCTCGGGCTGTCGACCATCGCCGTGATGTGGTTGTGGGAGAAGTTTCGCCCGCATTCACTGCGCTTCATTCCCGGTGCGCTGCTCGGCGTCGGTCTGGCGACAGGCGCCAGCCTGTTGTTGGCGCTGCAAGTGAAGCGGGTTGAAGTGCCGGCAAATCTGGCCGAAGCCATCGACTGGCTGAAACCGGCGGACCTGCTGAGTCTGGCCGACCCGACGCTGCTCATCGCCGCGTTCGCCGTGGCGTTCATCGCCAGCGCCGAAACCCTGCTCTCTGCCGCCGCCGTGGATCGCATGCACAGCGGCCCGCGTTCGGACTTCGACCGCGAGCTGTCGGCACAAGGGGTCGGCAACATGCTCTGCGGGCTGGTCGGCGCGCTGCCGATGACGGGGGTGATCGTGCGCAGTTCGGCCAACGTCCAGGCCGGTGCGACCACGCGCTACTCGACGATTTTCCATGGTCTGTGGCTGCTGGCCTTCGTGCTGTTGCTGTCGAGTGTGCTGCAGAGCATTCCAGTGGCGAGTCTGGCCGGGGTGCTGGTCTACACCGGTTTCAAACTGGTGGATCTGAAAGCCTTTCGCGGCCTGGGGCGTTATGGGCGGATGCCGATGTTCACCTACGCCGCGACGGCGCTGGCGATCATCTTCACCGACCTGTTGACTGGCGTACTGATCGGTTTCGGCCTGACCCTGGTGAAACTGGCGTTCAAGGCTTCGCGGCTGAAGATCAGCCTGGTCGATCTGCCGCAGGACGGGGAAATGGAATTGCGTCTGGTGGGCGCGGCGACGTTTCTCAAGGTGCCGGCCCTGACTCAGGTGCTGGCCAGCATTCCTCAGGGCACGACGGTGCATGTGCCGCTCAACAACCTGAGCTACATCGACCATTCGTGTCTGGAATTGCTTGAGGAGTGGGGCCGGGCCAATGCGGCCAAGGGTTCGAAGCTGTTGATCGAGTCGCGCGGGTTGAAGCGCAGGCTTGAGGGAAGGATCCGAACCACCACCGGCATCGGTGCGGCGGGCTGAAAATATTTGGGGGAACAGAGCCATCTGTTCCCCCAAACGTTTGCGCAGAGATCAAGCCGCAGGCTGATCCAGTTCCAGGCCCACGCCCAGACGGCGGCTCATGCACGGCCAGCGTTTCCACGCCGCGCCGGTGTCCGGGCTGCTGAGTTTCTCGCGGTAGGCTTCCACTGACTCCAGCGCAAAGCTGTCGTCGTCGAGCATGCTGTCCACCGCGTGGTGCACCACTTCATCAAGTTGATTGGCAAATTCCTCACCGAGCAACTGGTGAGCAATCAGATTGGCGACCGTCATGTCCAGGGGGATCAGTGGCTGGCCGAAATGCTTGATGTACAGGTCGTTGACCTCTTCGACAAAGCGATGCGCCAGGTAGGCTTCGTCCAGCAGACTGTCCAGGCCGACAGGCGGCTGGAGAAAGTACTGTTCGGCGATTTTCAGCACCGGTTTGATCTGTGACTCGATTCCCGCTTCCCTGGCGACTTCATTGGCTGCATCCAGCAGGTCTGGCACTTCATCGATGTAGGCGGCGACAAAACGCGTCAGCACGCCGTTGGCGTCGGTTTCCGGCAACTGGATCGCCGGGTGCAGGTGTTGCAGTTGGCTTTCGAGCTGACGGGTCAGCTTTCCGGTTTCAATCTCGTGTTGTCGGGCTATATGGATCTGCTCGCGCAATGCGGCGGTGTTCATGAAAACTCCAGGAAACAAGGCAATGAAATAGGGAAGACATAACTTAGCTGGCTTACGAAAAATGCTAAGACGCATTTGTCATAATTATTTCATCCTTGATGCAACGGCGTTATATCGGTTTGCCACCACTCGTCTGCATCCTTCTCCATTCGTGCCCTTGAACGCAAGTGCCAGCTGTTTCATTCGATTTACGTCCCCGCATTGCATTTTTCAGCCGCTGTCTATACTCGCCATTGAATGGAGTTAGCTGATGACGCCCGACTGCACCCGCAGCAAGGCCCGGCGATTCAAGTTCGTAGTCTGATGCAGCCGCTCCCTTGCCGCAGGCGAAAGCCGGCGGGATAACAAGAACGATAAGGGGAACCCGCAATGATGCGACATCCACACGTCTGGATGGGCCTCCTGTTGTGGTCGATTTTCAGCCCGGTGCAAGCTGCCTGGACTGTGAATATGGCGCCTGGAGCGACTGAAATCAGTCACGCAGTATTCGACCTGCACATGACCATTTTCTGGATCTGTGTGGTGATCGGGATCATCGTCTTCGGCGCCATGTTCTGGTCGATGATGGTGCACCGCCGTTCTACCGGGCAGGTCGCCGCAAAATTCCACGAAAGCACCACCGTCGAGATTCTCTGGACCGTCGTCCCGCTGCTGATCCTGGTTGCGATGGCGGTACCGGCGACCGCCACCCTGATCCGCATGTACGACACCAGTGAGCCGGATATCGATATCCAGATCACCGGTTATCAGTGGAAGTGGCACTACAAATACCTGGGCCAGGACGTCGAGTTCTTCAGCAACCTGGCTACTCCCGCCGAGCAGATCCACAACAAGGAAGCCAAGGGCGAGCATTACCTGCTCGAGGTCGACAAGCCGCTGGTGCTGCCGACCGGCGCCAAGGTGCGCTTCCTCGTCACCTCCGCCGACGTGATCCACTCCTGGTGGGTGCCGGCCTTCGCGGTCAAGCGCGATGCGATCCCCGGGTTCGTCAACGAAGCCTGGACCCGCATCGACAAGCCCGGCATCTACCGGGGCCAGTGCGCCGAGCTGTGCGGCAAGGATCACGGCTTCATGCCGATCGTGGTCGACGTCAAGGAGAAGGCCGACTACGAAAAATGGCTGGCCGATCGCAAAGCCGAGGCTGCGCAACTCAAAGAGCTGACCAGCAAGGAATGGACCCTCGACGAGCTCAAGGAGCGCGGCGACAAGATCTACCACACCACCTGCGTGGCCTGTCACCAGGCCGAAGGCCAGGGCCTGCCGCCGATGTTCCCGGCGCTCAAGGGCTCGCCGATTGCCACCGGGCCGAAGGCCGATCACCTGCACCGCGTGTACTTCGGCAAACCGGGCACCGCCATGGCGGCGTTCGGCAAGCAACTCTCGGAAGTCGATATCGCAGCGGTCGTGACCTACGAACGTAACGCCTGGGGCAACAACAAGGGCGACATGGTCACGCCAAAAGAAGTGCTGGAGCTGAAACAGGCGGAAAGCAAATGAGCCGGTCTATTGCGTACTTCGTGAACCGGCCGGGGCAAGGCGCCCCGGCCTGCCAAGTCCACTCACTTGAAGGAGACCGGCCATGAGCGCTGTCATCGATGACCACGGTCATGCCGACCACGCCCACGGCCCCGCCAAAGGCCTGATGCGCTGGGTGCTGACCACCAACCACAAGGACATCGGCACGCTGTACCTGTGGTTCGCGTTCTGCATGTTCCTGCTCGGCGGCTCGTTCGCCATGGTGATCCGCGCCGAGCTGTTCCAGCCCGGCCTGCAGATCGTCGAGCCTGCGTTCTTCAACCAGATGACCACCATGCACGGGCTGGTGATGGTGTTCGGTGCGGTGATGCCGGCGTTCGTCGGCCTCGCCAACTGGATGATCCCGTTGATGATCGGCGCGCCGGACATGGCCCTGCCTCGGATGAACAACTTCAGCTTCTGGCTGCTGCCGGCGGCGTTCCTGCTGCTGGTCTCGACCCTGTTCACCGCGGGTGGCGGGCCGAACTTCGGCTGGACGTTCTATGCACCACTGTCCACGACCTACGCACCGGAAAGCGTCACCTACTTCATCTTCGCCATCCACTTGATGGGGATCAGTTCGATCATGGGCGCGATCAACGTGATCGCGACCATCCTCAATCTGCGCGCCCCCGGCATGACCCTGATGAAAATGCCGCTGTTCGTCTGGACCTGGCTGATCACCGCGTTCCTGCTGATCGCGGTGATGCCGGTGCTGGCCGGGTGCGTGACGATGATGCTGATGGACATCCACTTCGGCACCAGTTTCTTCAGTGCCGCCGGTGGCGGTGACCCGGTGCTGTTCCAGCATGTGTTCTGGTTCTTCGGCCACCCCGAGGTGTACATCATGATCCTGCCGGCCTTCGGCGCCGTCAGCCAGATCATCCCGACCTTCTCGCGCAAGCCGCTGTTCGGCTACACCTCGATGGTCTACGCCACGGCGAGCATTGCGTTTCTGTCGTTCATCGTCTGGGCGCACCACATGTTCGTGGTGGGCATTCCGCTGGTGGGCGAGTTGTTCTTCATGTACGCGACCATGCTGATTGCGGTGCCGACCGGGGTGAAGGTGTTCAACTGGGCCAGCACCATGTGGCAAGGCTCGCTGACCTTCGAGACGCCGATGCTGTTTGCCGTGGCGTTCGTGATCCTGTTCTCCATCGGCGGTTTCTCCGGGCTGATGCTGGCCATCGCCCCGGCGGACTTCCAGTACCAGGACACCTACTTCGTGGTCGCGCACTTCCACTACGTACTGGTGCCGGGGGCGATCTTCGGGATCTTCGCTTCCGCCTACTACTGGCTGCCGAAATGGACCGGCCACATGTACGACGAAACCCTGGGCAAGCTGCACTTCTGGCTGTCCTTCGTCGGCATGAACATGACCTTCTTCCCGATGCACTTCGTGGGGCTGGCGGGGATGCCGCGGCGGATTCCGGACTACAACCTGCAGTTCGCCGACTTCAACATGGTCTCGTCGATCGGCGCGTTCATGTTTGGCGCCACGCAGATCTTCTTCCTGTTCATCGTGATCAAGACCATCCGTGGCGGCGAGCCGGCACCGGCCAAGCCGTGGGATGGTGCCGAAGGTCTGGAGTGGAGCGTGCCGTCGCCGGCGCCGTATCACACCTTCACCACGCCGCCGGAAGTGAAATGAACACTTTCTGCCTTGTGGAAACTCCTGTGGGAGCGGGCTTGCCCGCGATGGCGGCCTGCCTGAAACACCGCGTCGGCTGCATCGCTGGCAAGCCAGCTCCCACAGGGTTCTCGGCCGAGGGCAAAGATCATGGCTGACTCGATCTCGATGAAGAAGCTGGTCACCCGACTGCTCGGCGTGGTGGTGGCGATGTTTGTCTTCGGTTTTGCCCTGGTGCCGATCTACGACGTGATGTGCAAGGCGTTCGGCATCAATGGCAAGACCGCCGGGCAGTACGAAGGCGAGCAGGTTGTGGATAAGTCCCGACAGGTGCGGGTGCAGTTCCTGTCGACCAACAATGTCGACATGCCTTGGGATTTCTATCCCAAGCATGACGAACTGACGGCTAACCCTGGCGCGGTCAACGAGATGATCTTTATCGCCCGCAATCCCACCGACAAACCGATGAGCGCCCAGGCCGTGCCAAGCATCGCCCCGAGCGAAGCGGCGGCGTATTTCCACAAGACCGAATGCTTTTGCTTTACCCAGCAGGTGCTGCAGCCCGGTCAGCAGATCGAGATGCCGGTGCGTTTCATCGTTGACCGCGACATGCCCAAGGACGTGAAGCACCTGACGCTGTCCTACACGCTGTTCGATATCACCGCCCGACATCCTCCGGTGGCTGCAAACACTGGCGGTTAAGCGTGCCCGATAAGGAGAACAATAAATGGCAACTCATGAGCACTATTACGTCCCGGCCCAGAGCAAATGGCCGATCGTCGCGACCATCGGCATGGTCACCACGGTGTACGGCCTGGCGACCTGGTTCAACGATCTGAAGGCAGCGCGGCCGGAATCCCACGGCCCGCTGATCTTTTTCGTCGGTGGCCTGTTGCTGGCGTACATGCTGTTCGGCTGGTTCGGCACAGTGATCAAGGAAAGCCGTGCGGGGCTGTACAGCCCGCAGCTGGACCGCTCGTTCCGCTGGGGCATGAGCTGGTTCATCTTCTCCGAGGTGATGTTCTTCATCGCCTTCTTCGGCGCGCTGTTCTATGTGCGGCACATTTCCGGCCCGGCGCTGGGCGGCGAAGGCACCAAAGGCATCGCCCACATGCTCTGGCCGAACTTCCAGTTCACCTGGCCACTGCTGCACACACCGGATCCGAAAATGTTCCCGCCGCCCAAGGAAGTCATCAGCCCCTGGGGTTTGCCGCTGATCAACACCATCCTGCTGGTGAGCTCCAGCGTGACCATCACCATCGCCCACCACGCCTTGAAGAAAGGTCATCGCGGTGCGCTGAAACTGTGGCTGTTGATCACCGTGCTGCTGGGCTGTGGCTTCCTCGCCTTGCAGGCCGAGGAGTACATGCATGCCTACCACGAACTGGGCCTGACCCTCGGTTCCGGCATCTACGGCGCGACGTTCTTCATGCTCACCGGTTTCCACGGCGCCCACGTGACCATCGGCACGATCATCCTGTTCGTGATGTTGATGCGGATCATGCGCGGGCACTTCGACAACGAGCACCAGTTCGGCTTCGAAGCCGCGAGCTGGTACTGGCACTTCGTCGATGTGGTGTGGATCGGCTTGTTCATCTTCGTTTACGTGCTCTGAGGATCGGACAGAGCTACCAAGGCGCGTGCGACACCAGTTGGCCGCTGTAGAAACCCCAGGCAATCAAGCCGACGGTGCAAGCGGCCAATGCCACCCGAACACTCAAGGCGATGACCAGGCGATTTGAACTGCTGTCGTCCTTGACCAGGAAAAACAGGCCGCTGAACAGGCTGATCACCGTGGCAATCAGCATCAGGACGATCGCTGCTTTGAGCATGGGAAGACTCCGGGGGTACAGGCGATGCAATCAAGTATAGCGGTCGCATTCACTGCTTTTCTGGCGCGGCCATGAAGCGCTTTCGGCCGGGCGTCGTGCCGACGCTGGTGGTCGCCTTGCTGCTGCCGCTGCTGATTTCGCTGGGCTTCTGGCAACTGGGCCGGGGCGCGGAGAAAACCGCCCTGCTCGCCAGCTACGCCGAACGCCGGGCCGCAGAACCGATGGCCAGTACCGAGCTGCTGCACAGCGCCGATCCGGCCTTTCGCCGGGTGCATTTGCACGGCCGGTTCGATGCCGATCACAGCCTGCTGCTGGACAACCGTCAGCGGGACGGAAAGGTCGGCGTCGAATTGCTGCAACCGTTTCAGGATCAGCGCACCGGCCGGTGGCTGCTGGTCAATCGCGGATGGCTGCCTTGGCCGGACCGGCGCGTTACCCCGCAATTCAAGACACCGGCCGATGCCGTGAATGTCGATGCCTGGGTGTATGTCGCTCCCGGCGCGACCTTCCAGCTACACGCCGACCCGGTCAGCAGCACCTGGCCGCAAACCGTCACCGCCGTCGAACCCGCCAAGTTGTGGAAAACCCTTGAGCGCGACGGCTTCGCCTATGAATTACGTGCTGAACCTGGCCCAGCCAGTTATCAGGCCGATTGGCCGGTGGTTGCCATGGGCCCGGAAAAACACCTCGGTTACGCCGTGCAGTGGTTCGCCATGGCCACCGCCCTGTTCGGTCTCTACCTCTATCTCGGCTGGCACAACGCAAAGGAGAAACACCATGGGAGCGGCCATGAATCCACCCAGCATGTCTGAAGCAAAAGCCCCGGCCAGTCGTCGTCGCGGACGCATTCAACTGCTGCTGATCCTGCTCGGCGTGATCGGCCCGATGATCCTCGCCACCGGCATGTACAAGTTGCAGTTCTGGGTGCCGGACGGTCGCAGTTATCACGGCGAACTGATCGGCAACGGCCAGAGCCGCGCCGACCTCGGTGTAACGGCTGGCGAAGAACGCTGGCAGATGCTGGTGACCGCACCGAAAGACTGCGCGGTGGACTGCCAGCAACTGGTGTACCTGGCGCGGCAGATCCAGATCGGCCTCGGCCGCGATGCCGGGCGCGCCAGCCATGCCCTCGCCGCCGCGCAACCTTTGAGCGCCGACTACGAAGCCAAGCTGACCCGCGAATATCCACAGCTACAACGTTACCCGCTGGACACCGCCGCATTCAGCAAGGCTACCGGCGACAAAGCCACGCCACAGCTGTGGATCATCGATCCCCACGGCAATCTCGTGCTGCGCTACGACCCGAGTGTGAAGGGCAAGGATCTGCTCAACGACCTGCGTCACCTGCTGAAACTGTCGAACATCGGATAAGGGCATCGTCATGGCCAAACCTGGATTTCGCCTCGCGCTGTTTGCCACCCTGCTGGCGCTGATCGTGGTGCTGCTCGGCGCCTACACCCGCCTGACTCACGCCGGTCTCGGCTGCCCCGACTGGCCGGGCTGCTACGGGTTCATCAGCGTGCCGAAAAGCGAAGCCCAACTGGCCCATGCCGAACTGCATTACCCCGACTCGCCGGTGGAGGCACACAAAGGCTGGAACGAGATGATCCACCGCTACTTCGCCGGCACCCTTGGCATGCTGATTTCGATTCTGGCCGGGCGCGCGTGGGTTAACCGTCGTCATCCGGGGCAACCGCTGAAACTGCCGCTGTTTCTGCTGGCGGTGGTGTTCGCCCAAGCCGCGTTCGGCATGTGGACGGTGACGCTCAAGCTCTGGCCGCAAGTGGTGACCGGGCATTTGCTCGGTGGCTTCGCGACCTTGAGCCTGCTGTTTCTGCTGACGTTGAGACTGTCCGGCGTGTTGCCGGCGCTGACCGTGCCCAAGCGGCTGCAATATTGGGCGACTGCCGGATTGCTGTTGGTGATCGGCCAGATCGCTCTCGGCGGCTGGGTCAGTTCCAACTATGCGGCGGTGGCCTGCATCGACTTCCCGACTTGCCACGGCCAATGGTTGCCGCCGGCGGACTTCGCCAACGGCTTTCACCTGACTCAACACATCGGCCCCAATTACCTCGGCGGGCAACTCGACAGCGACGCGCGCACGGCGATTCACCTGACCCACCGCATCGGTGCCTTGCTGGTGACGATTGTCCTGCTCGGGCTGGCGTGGCAACTGAAAGTCGTGGGCATGACGAGGCTGGCCGGGCTGGTGCTGATCGCCCTCGGCGCACAGATCACCCTTGGCATCAGCAACGTGCTGTTTCATCTGCCGCTGCCGGTGGCCGTGGCGCACAACGCCGGCGGCGCGGCACTGCTGCTGACCATGGTGCTGGTCAACTATCACGCGCGAACCAGTCTGGTTCGGGTCAAGCAGCCGATGCTCGTGCGCTGGCACCTGAGCCCGCGTAAACAGTCGGCGGCGCCCATCACTATAAAAGGAGAGACGCCATGGCGATTCTGATCGGCGAACGTCCCGCGCAGGCGTTGTGGCGAGACTATCTGGAGCTGACCAAACCGAAAGTCGTGGTGCTGATGCTCATCACCTCGCTGGTCGGCATGTTCCTCGCGACCCGCGCCGGGGTGCCGTGGACGGTGCTGGTGTTCGGCAACCTGGGGATCGCGCTGTGTGCCGGTGGTGCGGCGGCGGTCAATCACGTGGTGGACCGGCGCATCGATGCGGTCATGGCGCGCACCCACAAACGGCCACTGGCCGAAGGTCGGGTTTCACCCACGGCAGCGCTGACCTTTGCGCTGGTACTGGCGCTGCTCGGCCAGGCCCTGCTGCTGACTTTCACCAACCCGCTGACCGCGTGGCTGACCCTGGCCTCGTTGCTCGGCTACGCGGTGATCTACACCGGATTCCTCAAACGTGCGACGCCGCAGAACATCGTCATCGGCGGCCTCGCCGGCGCCGCACCGCCGCTGCTTGGCTGGACAGCCGCCACCGGCCACGTCAGCGCCGAACCGTTGCTGCTGGTGCTGATCATCTTCGCCTGGACCCCGCCGCACTTCTGGGCGCTGGCGATCCACCGCAAGGAGGAATACGCCAAGGCCGACATCCCGATGCTGCCGGTCACCCACGGCGAGCACTACACCAAGGTGCACATTCTGCTGTACACCTTCGCCCTGCTGGCGGTCAGCCTCTTGCCCTACGTGATCCACATGAGCGGCGCGCTGTACCTGATCTGCGCCCTCGGCCTGGGCGCAAGGTTTCTGCAATGGGCCGTGGTGCTGTACCGTGGCACTCGGCCGCACGCGGCGATCAACACCTTCAAGTACTCTATCTGGTACTTGTTTCTGCTGTTCATCGCCCTGCTCGTAGACCACTACTTACTGTTGAACCTATGACTCGAACCCAGAAAACCGTCTTCATCCTCGTGGCCGTGATCGCGCTGATCCTCGGCCTGACCGTCAACAAAGTGCTGAGCGGCAAGGGCCAGGGCGACCCGACCGCGCTGATCGACGCCGGCATCATCCTGCTGCCGCAGAGCCGCAACCTGCCGGACGTGACGATGACCAATCAGGACGGCCAACCGGTCACGGTCAACGAGCTCAAGGGAAAATGGAGCCTGCTGTTCTTCGGCTACACCTTCTGCCCGGACATCTGCCCGACCACCCTCGCCCAACTGCGCCAGATCAAAAGCGAGTTGCCGAAGGATGCTGTGGATAAATTGCAGATCGTACTGGTCAGCGTCGACCCGAACCGCGACAGCCCCGCGCAGTTGAAGCAGTACCTGGGCTACTTCGATCCGCAGTTCATCGGCCTGACGCCGAAGTCGATCGAGGAGCTGCAGAAGGTAGCGAACGCGGTGAGCATTCCGTTCATTCCGGCGGATACCAGCAAGCCGAACTACACGGTGGATCACAGCGGGAATCTGGCGGTAATCGGGCCGGACGGGACGCAGCGCGGGTTTATTCGGGCGCCGTTGAACAATGCCAAGCTGGTTGCGCAGTTGCCGGTGATGCTTAACCGCAAGTAAGAAGATCAAAAGCTAGCCCTCACCCTAACCCTCTCCCGGAGGGAGAGGGAACCGATTGGGGGATGCTGCAGATTTACGTCGACCTGATCATGCTTCACCGAATCCATAATCGACTCGAACTTGCAGGTCGACAGATAGCGCAAGACACCTCGGTCGGCCCCCTCTCCCTCCGGGAGAGGGCTGGGGTGAGGGGGAGGGTTCACTGCGGGACCAAAGCCGAAAACCAGACACAAAAAAGGGGACGCCACAGGCGTCCCCTTTTTCGTTACAGCTATCTGAATCAGAACGCCGGCAACACCGCACCTTTGTACTTCTCGGTAATGAATTTCTTCACTTCCGGGCTGTGCAGGGCAGCGGCCAGTTTCTTCATGGCGTCGCTGTCCTTGTTGTCCGCGCGGGACACCAGGATGTTCACATAAGGCGAGTCGCTGCCTTCGATGATCAGCGCGTCCTTGGACGGATCAAGCTTGGCTTCCAGCGCGTAGTTGGTGTTGATCAGCGCCAGGTCGACCTGGGTCAGCACGCGCGGGATGGTTGCGGCTTCCAGTTCACGGATCTTCAGGTCTTTCGGGTTCTGGGCGATGTCCTTGACGGTCGACAGGATGTTGGTCGGATCCTTCAGGGTGATCACGCCAGCCTTGGCCAGCAGCAACAGCGCACGGCCGCCGTTGGTGGCGTCGTTCGGGATCACCACGTTGGCGCCGCTTGGCAGTTCGTCGAGCTTCTTGATCTTGCTGGAGTAAGCGCCCAGCGGCTCCAGGTGCACACCGGTCACGGCGACCAGGCTGGTGCCCTTGGCCTTGTTGAACTCATCGAGGTACGGCTGGTGCTGGAAGAAGTTGGCGTCCAGACGCTTTTCGGCAACCTGTACGTTCGGCTGAATGTAGTCGGTGAAGACCTTGACCTTCAGATCCACGCCTTCTTTGGCCAGGGCTGGCTTCACGAACTCGAGGATTTCTGCGTGCGGCACCGGAGTGGCAGCAACGGTCAGGGTTTCAGCGTGAGCCGAAAAAGCGGCTACGGCAGCGAAAGCAGCGATCAGTTTTTTCATTCAGCTAACTCCTTTTTACGGCGCCCGTCTGGCGCCTGCCAGCGAATGGCCGGCTCATGTCATTACAAAACCGGTTATTTGCGCGAGAAGTGAACGACCAGTCGGTCGCCAACCATTTGCAGCACTTGCACCAGAATCAGCAGCAACACCACGGTGACAATCATCACATCGGTCTGGAAACGCTGGTAACCGAAACGGATAGCCAGGTCACCCAGACCACCGGCGCCGACCACACCCGCCATTGCGGTGTAGGAAACCAGTGTAATCGCCGTCACCGTAATCGCCGCGAAGATGCCCGGACGGGCCTCCGGCAGCAAGGCGTTCATGATGATCTGCCGGGTGGTCGCGCCCATGGACTGGGTCGCTTCGATGATGCCGCGATCGACTTCACGAAGGGCGGTTTCCACCAGTCGTGCGAAGAACGGCGTTGCTCCCACTACCAGCGGCGGAATCGCACCGGCCACGCCCAGCGAGGTGCCGGTGATCAGCACGGTGAACGGGATCATCACGATCAACAGAATAATGAACGGCAGCGAACGCAGGATGTTCACCACCAGCGACAGCAGCGCATACACACCTTTGGCTTCAAGCAACTGACGCGGACTGCACAGGAACAACAACACGCCCAGCGGCAGGCCGAGCAACACGGTGAACAGCAGCGAACCGCCGAGCATCATCATGGTGTCGCCGGTGGCCAGCCAGATTTCGTACCAGTCGATATTGGTGAAGAAACTCATCAGGTCTGCCATTAGCGCAACACCTCCATGTGAACGTCAGCGGCGGTGAAGCGGGCAAACGCCGCTTTCATGTCGCCGCCGGTGACGGCGAGGGTCAATTGCCCGTAAGGAATGTCTTTGATGCGGTCGATGCGACCGGCCAGGATGCTGTAGTCCACACCGGTTTCCCGGGCGACGGTACCGAGCAACGGCGCGTAGGTCGCTTCGCCCTGGAAGGTCAGACGCACGATGCGGCCTGGCACGTGAGCGAAGTCATCGCGCTGCTCGCTTTCGTCGATCTGCTCGTCTTCCTGGACGAAACGCTTGGTGGTCGGGTGCTTCGGATGCAGGAACACCTCGGCCACCGAACCTTGTTCGACGATCACGCCGGCGTCCATCACCGCCACCTGATCGCAGACACGGCGGATCACGTCCATCTCGTGGGTGATCAGCACGATGGTCAGTTTCAGCTCGCGGTTGATCTCGGCCAGCAGTTGCAGCACAGATGCGGTGGTCTGCGGGTCGAGGGCGCTGGTGGCTTCGTCGCACAGCAGGATTTTCGGCTTGGTCGCCAGGGCGCGGGCGATGCCGACGCGCTGCTTCTGACCGCCGGAAAGCTGAGCCGGATACTTTTTGGCGTGATCGGACAGACCGACCCGCGCCAGCAACTCGGCCACACGCTGGTCGATCTCGGCACGGGACAGTTCACCGGCCAGGGTCAGCGGCAGCGCGACGTTGTCGGCCACGGTCTTGGACGCCAGCAGGTTGAAGTGCTGGAAGATCATCCCGACCTGCTGACGGAAACGGCGCAGGCCGTTGGCGTCCAGCGCGGTGACTTCTTCGCCGTCGACGATGATCTTGCCGCCACTGGAATCTTCCAGGCGATTGATCAGACGCAGCAGGGTACTTTTTCCCGCACCGGAATGGCCAATCAGGCCGAACACCTGACCATTCTCGATGGAGAAACTGGTCGGGTGCAGCGCGGTGATGTCCTTACCGGCGACGCGGTAAGTCTTATGGACGTTTTGAAACTCGATCACGTAGCGAACCTTGTGGGGCGCGTTGGAAAAGGATCAGCGGTTAGCCGGGCGCGCATTTTAGCCTGTCCGTATAGAGGTTCTTAGCATTTATTTCGCGATTAACCTTCAATTTGGCAATAACAAGATCAAAGGTCATAAAAAAGGAACGCCCAAAACCCTCGTCAGTCACTAAGTAAGCGACTTGAAAACCCTGGGTGCCGTGCCTGGGAAACACTCAAGGGTCCCGGGCCATCCCGGGGCAAACAGGAGTTCATGACTGATGAGTACCAAGAAACCTGCCACTGACAAAAGCCAAATGGCCGGCACCGATACTGCGGATCGCGCCAATACCAACGCCAAACTCGACAGCCTGGAAAAATTCCGCTCCGACGCTACTGGCCAGGCCCTGCGCACCAATCAGGGCGTGAAAGTCGCGGACAATCAGAACACGCTGAAGGCCGGGGCCCGCGGGCCGTCGCTGCTGGAAGACTTCATCATGCGTGAGAAAATCACGCACTTTGACCATGAGCGGATTCCCGAGCGCATCGTCCACGCCCGCGGCACCGGTGCCCATGGTTTCTTTCAAACTTACGAGAACCATTCGGCATTGACCAAGGCCGGTTTCCTGCGTGACCCCGGGAAAAAAACGCCTGTGTTCGTGCGTTTTTCCACGGTGCAGGGGCCACGCGGTTCCGGCGATACCGTGCGTGACGTACGTGGTTTTGCCGTGAAGTTCTTCACCGACGAAGGCAACTTCGATCTGGTCGGCAACAACATGCCGGTATTTTTCATACAGGACGCGATCAAGTTTCCTGACTTCGTCCACGCGGTAAAACCCGAGCCCCACAATGAAATCCCTACCGGTGGCTCGGCCCACGATACCTTCTGGGACTTCGTGTCGCTGGTGCCGGAATCGGCGCACATGGTGATCTGGGCCATGTCCGACCGGGCGATCCCAAAAAGCCTGCGCAGCATGCAGGGGTTCGGCGTGCACACCTTCCGGCTGATCAATGCCGAGGGCAAATCGCGCTTCGTCAAATTCCACTGGCGCCCCACCGCCGGCACCTGTTCGCTGGTGTGGGACGAAGCACAGAAGCTGGCCGGTAAAGATACTGACTACCATCGGCGCGATCTCTGGGAGGCCATCGAGACCGGGGACTACCCGGAGTGGGAACTTGGCGTACAGGTCATCGAGGAGGAAAACGAGCACGACTTCGATTTCGACATACTCGACCCGACCAAGCTGATTCCCGAAGAAATCGTTCCGATCACACCGCTGGGCAAGATGACCCTCAACCGCAACCCGGACAACTTCTTCGCCGAAACCGAGCAGGTCGCTTTCTGCCCCGGCCATATCGTGCCGGGCATCGACTTTTCCAATGACCCGCTGCTGCAAGGTCGGCTGTTTTCCTACACCGACACGCAGATCAGCCGACTCGGCGGGCCAAACTTTCATGAGCTGCCGATCAATCGCCCGGTCGCACCGTTCCATAACGGCCAGCGCGATGCCCAGCACCGCACATTGATCGACAAGGGCCGTGCGTCCTACGAGCCTAACTCCATCGATGGCGGCTGGCCGAAAGAAACCCCGCCGGCGGCCCAGGACGGCGGGTTCGAGAGTTATCCGGAGCGCATCGACGCCAACAAGATCCGTCAGCGCAGCGAGTCGTTCAGCGATCACTTCTCCCAGGCGCGGCTGTTCTTCAAGAGCATGAGCAAGCACGAGCAGGAACACATCATTTCGGCCTACAGCTTCGAACTGGGCAAGGTTGAGCGCGAGCACATTCGGGCGCGGGAAGTGAACGAGATTCTGGCCAATATCGATCTGGAACTGGCCAAGCGCGTGGCTCAGAACCTCGGGTTGCCGGCGCCGGCCAAGGGCACGGTCGAGGTGCGCAAAACATCACTGGATCACTCACCGTCCCTGAGTCAGGCCAATCTGTTGCCGGAGAACATAAAGACACGAAAAGTGGCGATTCTGGCGGCCAATGGTGTCGATGGTGCCGCAATTGATGCGATGAAGAAGGCTCTGGCGGCGGAAGGTGCACACGCCAAACTGCTCGGCCCGACTTCGGCACCGGTGAAGACAGCCGATGGCAAAAGCCTGGCGGTGGATGCGTCGATGGAAGGTTTGCCTTCGGTAGCGTTCGATGCGGTGTTCGTGCCGGGTGGCGCGGCGTCGGTCAAGGCGTTGAGCGGTGACGGCGTGGCGTTGCATTACCTGCTGGAGGCTTACAAACACTTGAAGGCGATTGCGCTGCATGGCGAGGCCAAACAGTTGCTGGACGTGTTGAAACTGGAGGCGGATGCCGGATTGATCGAGGGCAAGGATGTGAAAGCGCTGACCAGGCCGTTCTTTGCGGCGATCGGGCAGCATCGGGTTTGGGATCGGGAGGCGAAAGCCAAAGCCATTCCGGCCTGAAAAAAACCGCAGCCTGCGATCAGCAGGCTGCGGTTATTCAGGGTTTGCGCGGGCTCAGAACCATCTGCGCCGGGACCGTGCGCAAAATCTGCTTCTCGATCTGCAGATCGAAATCCGGATCGAGCTTCTTCACGCGTTTGGTGATCAACGTCGACAGCCACGGATAATCATTGGTGCGCGGCGCCTGAATGCTCACTGCACAATCGTAATTCACCACATCGGCGGCGATCGCGTCGAGTTGACGGCGAAGTTTGCGGCTATCGGTGATGTTCAGCGCAACCGTGGTGCTTTCGGCGGTCGGATCGATCACCTTGGCTTTCGGCTTGGCTTCAGCGGCCTGGAGCGCTGCTTCGGCTTTCTCCAGTTCAGCCTTGCGGGCTTCGGTGATGGCGCCGTTGACGCCACCGGTCAGCGCCGGGGCCTTGGGCATCAGCGCGCGGGCGCGGGCCAAAGCGGTTGCGGCCGCATTCACATCGCCCTTTTGCAGGACGATCTGGCTGCGGCGCAGATAGGCTTCGGCCAACTGGCGCTGGTATTGCTCAAGGGACTGATCGTTGGGCGTTTCGGCCTGCAAGGCTGCCAATTGGTCTTCGGCAGTGGCCAGTTCGCTGCTGGCCAGGCTTTGCTCCAGCTGTGCGATGGCCGTGGCCCGCGCATCGGGAGCTTCGGCCACCGGCGGCGTGCTTTGGCAGGCGCCCAGCAGCACTGAAAATGCGACAAGGAGCAGATAACGGGAGGCGAACGGCTTCATTCCTGCGACTCTCTATTTGCGCAAAAAACGAGCAAGTCTACACCCCTCGACGGGGCAGAACAAAACTCAGCAGAAACAGTGCGGCCGCCGTCACAACGATTGACGGCCCCGCCGGGGTGTCCTTGAACCAGGACAGCGCCAGCCCGCCACACACGGCGAGCATGCCCAGCAGGCTCGCGCCCAGTGCCATCTGCTCCGGCGAGCGGGCGTGACGTTGTGCCGCAGCCGCCGGGATGATCAACAGCGACGTAATCAGCAACACACCGACGATTTTCATCGCCACGGCGATCACCACCGCGATCAGCAGCATCAGCGCCATGCGCAAACCGGCCACCGGCAGGCCTTCGACCCGGGCCAGCTCTTCGTGCACGGTAATCGCCAGCAGCGGTCGCCACAGCGTCACCAGCAACACCAGCACCGCCGCGCTGCCGCCGAGGATCCAAGCCAGATCAGTCGGGCTGATCGCCAGCAGGTCACCGAACAGATAGGCCATCAGGTCGATCCGCACTTCATGCATGAAGCTTAGTACCACCAGGCCCAGAGAGAGCGTGCTCGGCGCAAGAATGCCCAGCAACGTGTCGGACGCCAGCGGCTGACGCTGTTGCAGGGTCACCAGCAGCACCGCCAGCAGCAGACAGCCCACGGTGACCGCAACGGTCGGGCTGACATCCAGCAGAAAACCCAGCGCCACACCGAGCAGCGCGGCGTGGGACAGCGTGTCGCCGAAATAGGCCATGCGCCGCCAGACCACGAACGAGCCGAGAGGCCCCGCGACCACCGCCAACGCCAGACCTGCAAGCAGGGCGTAGAACAGAAAATCAGCCATGCTTGCAGCTATCTCCGTGAACGTGAGGTTGGCCCGTCACAGGCCCTTTGACCACCGAACCGTGCAGGTCGTGGGCGTGGTCGTGATGGTGGTGATAGACCGCCAGGCTTGGCGCGTGGTTGCCGAACAGCTCGACGAAAGCAGGGTCGCCGCTGACTTGTTCGGGGTGCCCCGAGCAGCAGACGTGGCGATTGAGGCACACCACCTGATCCGTGGTGCTCATCACCAGATGCAGATCGTGAGACACCATCAAAACGCCGCAACCGTGACGGTCGCGCAGCCGGGTGATCAGGCTGTACAGCTCGGCCTGCCCGGCAACATCGACGCCCTGCACCGGTTCGTCGAGTACCAGCAACTCCGGCTCGCGCAACAAGGCACGAGCCAGCAATACGCGCTGCATTTCACCGCCGGAAACGCTTTGCACCGGGCTGTCGATGACGTGCTCTGCGCCGACTTCCTTGAGTGCCGCCAGCGCACGCGGACGATCAACGCCCGGCACCAGCCGCAGGAAGCGCAGCACCGACAGCGGCAAGGTCGGATCGACGTGCAGCTTCTGCGGCATGTAACCGATGCGCAATTTCGGCTTGCGCCAGACGCTGCCGCTGTCGGGTTTCAGCAGCCCGAGTACGGCGCGTACCAGCGTGGTCTTGCCTGCGCCGTTGGGGCCGATCAGGGTGACGATCTGCCCCGGTTCGACGCTCAGGTGAATGTTGTCCAGCACGTTCTGCCCGGCAAACCGGACAGCCACCTGCTCCAGACGGATCAACGCATCGCTCATCAAGCCCCCCGGCAACCGGAGCAGAGGCCGACCACTTCGACGGTCTGGGCCTCGACGATGAAACCGACGTCCTTGGCGCTGTGGACGATGGCGTCGCTGATGGTTTTTTGCTCAAGCTCGATAGCGGCATGGCATTCGCGGCAGATCAGGAACTGACCCTGGTGCGAGTGTTTAGGGTGAACGCAGCCGACAAAGGCGTTCAGCGAGGAGATGCGGTGCACCAGGCCGTTTTCCAGCAGGAAATCCAGCGCGCGGTACACAGTCGGCGGCGCGGCGCGGCGGCCGTCCTGCTCGCTGAGCACAGCCAGAATGTCGTAGGCACCCAGCGGCTTGTGGCTCTGCCAGACCAGTTCCAGCACCCGCCGACGCAATGCGGTCAGGCGCAGGCCTTTCTGTGCACACAAGGCATCGGCCTCGGACAGGGCGCTGTGGACGCAATGGGAGTGGTCGTGGGGACGGCTGGCAATCGGGGTAATAGGCATGAGCGGCGACGAGTTTGGTTAGAGACGTTATTATGTTACCCGTTCTCGCCTCCTTGAGTGGTCATCGTGTCCCGACTTTTTTCTGTTTTTGTGGCATTTGTCGCCAGTTTTCTGCTGATCGGTTCGGCTCAAGCCGAAGTCAGAGTCCTCACCAGCATCAAGCCGCTGCAATTGATTGCCGCTGCGGTACAGGACGGTGTGGCGATTCCGGAAGTGCTGCTGCCACCGGGGGCTTCGCCGCATAACTACGCGTTGCGCCCGTCCGACGTGCGCAAGGTGCAATCGGTGGATCTTTTGTACTGGATCGGCCCGGACATGGAAGGTTTCCTGCCCCGCGTGCTGAACGGTCGTACGCTGCCGAGCGTTGCCGTACAGGACCTGCCGGGCATGAAGCTGCGTCGCTTCGCCGAAGACAGCCACTCCCACGCCGAAGATGCAGACGAGCATGATCACGACCATCGTCCGGGCACCCTCGATGCGCATTTGTGGCTATCACCGGTGAACGCGCGGGTTATTGCCGATAAAATGGCCGCTGACCTGAGCGCCGCCGACCCGGCCAATGCCGAGCGCTATCAAAGCAATGCCAAGGCGTTCGACGAGCGTCTCGATGCGCTGGATCAGCGTTTGAAGAAGCGTCTGGCCAGCGTTGAAGGCAAACCCTACTTCGTCTTCCACGAAGCTTTCGACTACTTCGAAGATGCCTACGGCTTGAAACACACCGGTGTGTTCAGCGTTGCGGCGGAAGTGCAGCCAGGCGCCCAACATGTGGCAGCGATGCGCGCGCGTTTGCAGGAAGTTGGCAAGACCTGCGTGTTCAGTGAACCACCGCTGCGTCCACGTCTGGCCGAAACCCTGGTGGCGGGCCTGCCGGTGAAGCTGGCGGAGCTGGATGCGTTGGGTGGTTATACGCCGGCGACTGCTCAGGGTTATGAGCACGTGCTGGAGAAGTTGGGGAATGATCTGGCGGGTTGTCTCGAGTCGCTCTAATACAAAAAAACCGCAGCCTGCAGGCTGCGGTTTTTTTCTTTTAAAGGGCAAATGGCAGCGGTGTGCTGACCTGCTGACGCTGCGCCAGACGCTGCTCGAACTCTTTCGGATCGTGAATCAGCACGTCCTGTCCGGCGAACGATTCCGCCGCGATCAACCGCGACAGCCAGAACCGCACGCACGCCACTCGCAGCATGGTCGGCCACAATTCGGCCTCCGCCGCCGTGAACGGACGCAGCGTCGCGTAGGCACCAAGGAACGCCCGAGCCCGAGGGCCGTCGATCAGTCCGTCATCATCCGAACACCAGTCATTCAGGGCAATCGCCACGTCGTAGAGCATCGGCCCGGAACAGGCGTTGTAGAAGTCGATCAGCCCGGTCAGGTGCGTGCCTTCGAACATCGCGTTGTCGCGGAACAGGTCGGCGTGGATGTTCGCCCGCGGCAGCGCGAGAATTTTCTCTTTCTGTTGCGTGATTTCATCCAGCGCGGTTTGCAGCAGCGCGCGCGGCTCGTCGCTCAGGTGCGAGAGAAACTGCGTGCCCTCTTCCAGCATCCAGTCCAGGCCACGATCGGTCTTGCGCTTGATCATGTTGTCGCCCTGGGTCGCCAGGTGCAGGTGCGCCTGCAAGTCACCAACCTGCGCGCAATGCTGGGCGTTGGCCTGCTTGATGTGCTTGCCGGCCAGACGTGGTTGCAACAGCGCCGGCTTGCCTTTCAGCTCGCGCAGGGCGACGCCATCGGTGGTGCGCAGTGCGTATGGCACCGGCAGGTCAGCTTCGTGGAGGACATCGAGCAGGTCGATGAAGAATGGCATTTCCTGCACCGGGCCGCGTTCGACCAGGGTCAGGACGAACTCGCCCTTTTCCATGCTGATGAAGAAGTTGGTGTTTTCGCTGCCGGCGGCGATCCCCTGGAAATCGAGCAGACGGCCGAGCCCGTAAGGGGCGAGAAAGGTTTCCAGCTCGGGCCGAGCCAGGGGGGTGAACACAGACATGGTTAAAAACTGCTCAGTTCTGGCGCCGCCATCGCGTCGGCGCCGGTTGAAATTAAGAAACTACTTCCACTCGAAAATCTTCCATGCGGGGATCAGCATATCCGGCTGGTCCGAGCGGATGAAGTTTGCATCAGTACCGTCCGCGCGCACCAGAAAATAGGGAGGAAACCCCTTCTTGGTCACCTTGATCGCGTACAGGAAACCGTTCTGCCGGTACTCCTGGATGGTTCTATCACCTTCGGTACGGATGGTGACCTCCGGTTCCGCTGACGGCGCATCATCCGCCGCGATCGCGGCCAGCGGTGAGACAGCAATCAGACTGACCAGCAGCAAGCGATTTAACGTACGCATGATAACCTTGTCCCTTTGTCGTCAACGGTCCCGCTATTCTAGCGCCGGACCCGCCGAAAAGGTTGATCCTGCTCATGAGCCAAGCCCCCCTCGTCCTGGTGGACGGTTCGTCTTACCTGTACCGCGCCTTTCACGCGCTGCCACCGCTGACCACGTCCAAAGGCCTGCCGACCGGTGCGGTCAAGGGCGTGCTGAACATGCTCAAGAGCCTGCGCAAGCAGTATCCGGACAGCCCGTTCGCCGTGGTGTTCGACGCCAAGGGCGGGACATTTCGCGATGAGATGTACGCCGAATACAAGGCCAACCGCCCAAGCATGCCCGACGACATGCGCGTGCAGATCGAACCGCTGCACCAGAGCGTGAAAGCCCTCGGTTTCCCGCTGCTATGCGTCGAAGGCGTAGAGGCCGATGACGTGATCGGCACCCTGGCCCGCAGCAGCGCGGCCGCCAATCGCCCGGTGATCATCTCCACCGGCGACAAGGACATGGCGCAACTGGTCGACGGCCACATTACCTTGGTCAACACCATGTCCGGTAGCTCGATGGACGTGGAGGGCGTGAAGGAGAAATTCGGCGTCGCTCCGGAGCAGATCATCGATTATCTGGCCCTGATGGGCGACTCTTCCGACAACATCCCCGGCGTTCCCGGCATCGGGCCGAAAACCGCGTCCGGCCTGCTGGTCGGCGTCAACGGCGGCCTGACCGAACTCTATGCGCAGCTCGATATCGTGCCGACCCTGCCGATCCGCGGCGCCAAGACCCTGCCGGCCAAGCTTGAAGAGCACAAGGAGATGGCATTCCTCTCCTATCAACTGGCGACCATCAAGGTCGACGTGCCGCTGGATATCGGCCTCGACGACCTGCAAATGGGCCCGGAAGACCCGGCCAAACTGCTTGAGCTTTACACCCTGCTGGAGTTCAAGAGCTGGATCAACGATCTGGAACGCGATGCCAAACGTCTGGAACTGAGCAGCGCCGCCGCACCTGAGCCGGCCGTCGATCTGTTCAGCGCACCTGCGGAAGAAGCACCGGCCGCTCCGGCAGAGGCCGCGTACGAGACCATCCTCGATCAGGCCCGTTTCGACGTCTGGCTGGAAAAACTGAAGAACGCCAAGCTGTTTGCCTTCGACACCGAAACCACTGGCGTCGACGCCCAGCAGGCGCAACTGGTCGGTCTGTCCTTCGCGGTACAGGCCAATGAAGCGGCCTACATCCCGCTGACCCACTCCTACATCGGCGTGCCGGAGCAACTGGATCGCGACACTGTGTTGCGCGCGCTCAAGCCAATCCTGGAAGACCCGAACAAGCTCAAGGTCGGCCAGCACGCCAAGTTCGACATGAACATCCTGGCCAACTGCGCCATCGGCGGCGACCAGAACGAAGGCATCACCGTGCGTGGGATTGCCTTCGACACGATGCTTGAGTCCTACGTGCTCAACTCCACCGCCACCCGTCACGACATGGACAGCCTGGCGCAGAAGTACCTGGATCACACCACCGTGAGCTTCCAGGACATCGCCGGCAAAGGTGCCAAGCAACTGACTTTCGACCAGATCGCTCTGGAACAGGCCGGGCCGTATGCCGCCGAAGATGCCGACGTGACCCTGCGCCTGCACCAGACGCTGTTTGAAAAACTCAGCGCCATCCCGAGCCTGGCCAGCGTGCTGACCGAAATCGAGATCCCGCTGGTGCCGGTGCTGGCACGCATCGAGCGTCAAGGTGCGTTCGTTGACGCTGCACTGCTCGGCGTTCAGAGCATCGAGCTGGGCGACAAGATGGTTGCGCTGGAGCGTGAAGCCTTCGAAATCGCCGGTGAAGAATTCAACCTCGGCTCTCCGAAGCAACTGGGCGTGATCCTCTACGAGAAACTCGGCCTGCCGGTGCTGAAGAAAACCGCCAAGGGCCAGCCATCCACTGCTGAAGAAGTGCTGGCGAAACTGGCTGAAGACGATCACCGCCTGCCAAAAGTACTCATGGAACACCGATCCATGAGCAAGCTGAAAAGCACCTACACCGATCGCCTGCCGGAGCAGATCAACCCGCGCACCGGGCGTATCCACACCTCGTATCATCAGGCTGTGGCGTCGACCGGGCGCTTGTCGTCGAGCGATCCGAACCTGCAGAACATTCCTGTACGCACTGCCGAAGGCCGACGCATCCGTCAGGCCTTTATCGCACCGAAAGGCTACAAACTGCTGGCGGCGGACTACTCGCAGATCGAATTGCGGATCATGGCGCACCTGTCCCGCGACGAAGGCCTGATGAACGCCTTCCGCAACAACCTGGACGTACACACCGCCACGGCGGCTGAAGTGTTCAAGGTCGAGCTTAACGAAGTGACGTCCGACCAGCGCCGAGGCGCCAAGGCGATCAACTTCGGCCTGATCTATGGCATGGGCGCGCAGAAGCTGGGCAAGGACATCGGCGTCGACACAAAAACCGCCAAGGCCTACATCGACACCTATTTCGCGCGCTACCCGGGTGTTCGTGAATACATGGATCGCACCCGTGCCCAGGCAGCGGATCAGGGCTACGTGGAAACGATCTTCGGCCGCCGTCTGTATCTGCCGGACATCAACTCCAACAAGCCGCAGGAACGCGCTGCCGCCGAACGCACGGCGATCAACGCGCCGATGCAGGGCACCGCGGCAGATATCATCAAGAAAGCCATGGTGGCGGTGGACAACTGGCTGAGCGCTTCCGGGCTGGACGCCAAAGTCATCCTGCAGGTGCACGACGAACTGGTGCTGGAGGTTCGCGAGGATCTGATCGATCAGGTTCGCGACGAAATTCGCGTCCACATGAGCGAAGCGGCGAAACTGGATGTGCCATTGCTGGTGGAAGTCGGGGTTGGCAACAACTGGGACGAGGCGCACTGAGGCCTCTGGGACGGGGTTTTGCCGCGACATGACGTCGCGGCAAAGGCACCGGAAGGGGCTTAGTTCTGATCGCTCTTGAGCTTATTCCAAAGTTTTTTGAAAAGAATCTGAACTAATCTTGCGACAGGCCACTCAGAGATACTGAATGGCTGGTGAAGCCCTTCGATGCTCCTATGTTGTGTTAAGTGTTGGCAGATATCTGAACCCCGCCCTAGCGGTTCGGAACTTGAACCCCGGAACTTCTCCCTCCCCATATGAAGTCCGGGGCTTTTTTTGCCTGCGATTTACTCAGCAGGCAATTCAGCGCCTTTATCCGCCAACTCCATCCAGCCCGCCAACACAGTGTAGGCCTCTTCCAGGCCCATGCGTTTTGGTGCGGAGAACAGCTGGATCGTCACCAGATCGCCCCAACCCTTACGGATTTCCGACTGCACCTTGAGCAGTGTGTTCTTGGCTGCGCCGTAGGTCAGTTTGTCGGCCTTGGTCAGCAAGATGTGCATCGGCATGCCGGCCGCAACGGCCCAGTCGAGCATCAACAGATCGAAGTCGGTCATTGGATGACGGATGTCCATCATCAGAATCAAACCCTTCAAACTCTCGCGGCCGCCGAGGTAAGCCTCGAGGTGACGCTGCCAGTGTTGCTTGAGCGGGATCGGTACTTTTGCATAACCGTAGCCCGGCAGGTCGACCAGACGCCGTTCATCGTCTAGCTTGAAGAAGTTCAACAGCTGTGTGCGACCCGGGGTTTTCGAGGTACGCGCCAGGCTGGCGTGAGTCAGGGTGTTCAGCGCGCTGGATTTACCGGCGTTGGAACGACCGGCAAACGCCACTTCGAAGCCTTCGTCGTCGGGGCACTGATCGACTTTGGCGGCACTGAGCATGAACGTGGACTGTTGGCACAGGCCGAGGATGGGATTCTTGAGTTGCATGGGATTTCCGATGTGGGCGGCGCCGGGATTGGGCGCGGAACGCGGTGTCGCTTCCGTTTCAGTGACGCCAGTATATAATGCCGCAGATTTTGTGTGTGCTTTGTCCCAGCGAAGGATGAAGTTCACGAGAGCGACAGACCTTGATTGCGCATCAGAACGCAGAACGCTCTCAACCCTGAAAAGGTCGTTTTATGACGAAATGGCTGCTGGCTGCCGGAGTCTTGATGCCGCTTTACAGCGCACAGGCTACACAGGATCCGGAAGCAGTGTACAACCGTGTTTGTGGTGCCTGTCATTCCGGCCAACTACCCATGGCGCCCAGAAGAGGCGATCAGGAAGCTTGGACGCCGAGGTTGGCGAAAGGTATGGAGACGCTGGTGCAACACGTGACCCAGGGTTTCAAGGCGATGCCGCCGCGTGGTTTGTGCATGGACTGCAGTGCCGAGGATTACCAGGCCATCATCCTCTGGATGAGCGGAAGTAAACCCGGTCCATAACTCTTAACCCTTAGCCGTAGTTGGATTAGCTGATGAACAAATTGATCGTGAGTCTGCTGTTGACCGTGGGAATCTCAGGCTTCGCCCATGCTGCCGGTGATGCCGCCGCAGGCCAGGCGAAAGCCGCCGTATGCGGGGCCTGCCATGGCCCGGATGGCAACAGCATGGCGCCAAACTTTCCAAAACTGGCCGGACAGGGTGAACGCTACCTGACCAAGCAGCTGCACGACATCAAGTCGGGCAAGCGCACCGTTCTGGAAATGACCGGGCTGCTGACCAACCTGAGCGATCAGGACCTGTCCGACATCGCTGCCTACTTCGCCAGCCAGAAAGGCAGCGTCGGCGCCGCCGATCCGAAGATCGTCGCACGCGGTGAAGCCCTGTTCCGTGGCGGCAACCTGGAAAAAGGCCTGCCAGCCTGCACCGGTTGCCACTCGCCAAACGGCGCCGGCAACGCAGCCGCCGGCTTCCCGCACCTCGGTGGCCAACACGCTCAATACATCGCCAAACAGCTGACCGATTTCCGCAAGGAAGAAGCCGGACGCAGCAACGACGGCGATGCAATGACCATGCGCACCATCGCTCGCAAGCTGAGCGACGAGGACATCGCGGCGGTCTCCAGCTACATTCAAGGCCTGCACTAAGGCCAGGCCTGCGATGGTGACTCGAGCGTTGCGCGCGCAGGACAACTCCCGCCACGTTAACGCTCGATTAATCCGTTGCATGAAGTATAAAAAGGGTGGCTTTGGCCGCCCTTTTTTGTGGCCGCTGCCGTTACACTACAGAACTCATGCCCGCCAGGATCTGTCTGAAAACAGGTCGCGCGAGGCGACCAATTTGCCCAGGAGTAAAGCATGCGTAATCTGATCATCAGCGCCGCCCTCGTCGCTGCCAGCCTGTTCGGCGTAACGGCCCAGGCCGCCGAAGCACCTGCCGCCCCGTATTTCGAACTGAGCAATCCAGTGCCGGTTGCCGTGCCTGGCAAGATCGAAGTGGTGGAGCTGTTCTGGTACGGCTGCCCGCACTGCTACGCCTTCGAACCCGTGATCAATCCGTGGGTTGAAAAACTGCCTTCCGACGTCAACTTCGTGCGCATTCCTGCCATGTTCGGCGGCCCGTGGGACGCTCACGGTCAAATGTTCCTGACCCTGGAAGCCATGGGTGTCGAGCACAGCGTTCACGCGGCCGTATTCAACGCGATCCAGAAAGAACACAAGAAGCTGACCGACAAGAACGACATGGCCGATTTCCTCGCCACTCAAGGTGTAGACAAGGACAAGTTCCTGGCCACCTTCGACTCCTTCGCCATCAAGGGTCAGATCATCAAGGCTCGCGAGCTGGCCAAGAAGTATGAAATCTCCGGCGTTCCAACCATGATCGTCAACGGCAAATACCGTTTCGACATCGGCTCCGCCGGCGGCGCCGAAGAAGCTCTGAAGCTGGCTGACCAACTGGTTGCCAAAGAGCGAGCGGCCAACAAGGCAGCCGCCAACTAAGCGCGGCAATCGCCATGCGCCGCTGGGGAACCGAACGTCTCGTCGGCCTGCATGATCCGCAGGTCAACGAGCATCACCTGGAATCCACGGGCCTGCC
Source organism: Pseudomonas sp. SDO52101_S400 (assembly GCF_054071635.1). Classification (NCBI taxonomy): domain Bacteria; kingdom Pseudomonadati; phylum Pseudomonadota; class Gammaproteobacteria; order Pseudomonadales; family Pseudomonadaceae; genus Pseudomonas; species Pseudomonas sp. SDO52101_S400. Next base: position 59,928 of record NZ_JBSVWF010000032.1, read on the forward strand.
CGCAGACAGCCGTTTGCGCTTGCTCAGCTTCAATATTCAGGTCGGCATCAGCACCGAGCGTTATCGGCACTACCTGACCCGCAGCTGGCAGCATCTGCTGCCGCATCCCGGGCGCTCAGGCAATCTGCAAAAGATCGGCAATCTGCTCGGCGACTTCGATCTGGTCGCCCTGCAGGAAGCCGATGGCGGCAGTCTGCGTTCGGGGTACGTCAACCAGGTCGAACACCTGGCCCATCTCGGCGCCTTCCCCTACTGGTATCAACAACTCAATCGCAACCTTGGCCGACTGGCACAGCACAGCAACGGCGTGCTCAGTCGCCTGCGCCCCTGGGCGATCGAGGACCACCCGCTGCCGGGGCCGAAAGGTCGCGGGGCGATTCTGGTGCGGTTCGGCGAAGGTCCCGAGGCGCTGGTGGTGGTGATGATGCACCTGGCGCTCGGCGCCCGGGTACGCACGATGCAACTGGCCTACATTCGCGAACTGATCAGCGGCTACAAACACCAGGTCCTGATGGGCGACATGAACACCCACGCCAGCGACCTGCTGCAACATTCGCCCTTGCGCGACCTCGGCCTGCTGGCCCCGCAACTCGAAGCGACGTTCCCCAGCTGGCGCCCCCAGCGCTGCCTGGACCATATTCTGCTCAGCCCGACCCTGACCCTGGAAAAGGTCGAAGTGCTGGCACAACCGATTTCCGATCACCTGCCCGTCGCGGTAGAGATTCGTCTGCCGGGCTCGCTCACGGCCGATGCATTGCCCGCGTTGAATCCTGCCCCTCGCGGAACGCCTGAATGAGCGACGAAGCCCAGCGCTGGAAAGAAAAATACCTCAAAAGTATCGAACAACAGGAAAAGCTCGAACGTCGATGGGACGCCCGGCTCGACCTGCTTCGTCGCGGCCTGGTACGCAGCACCCTGGCGGCGGAAGGCACCGACCGAGTGGTCGATCAATGCATGAAAGAAATGCGCGACGTGGTGCGCACCGACGACATGGATGCCGGGCTCGCCGCCCTGTTGCCGCGCCTTGAGAAAGCCGTGCTCGACTCCGAGCAGCGTCGTGAAACCCGGATCGAACAGGTCAGTACCGCACTGAACTCGCTGGTGACTCAGCTGCAATCGCTGCCGCTGCCCCGGGACGTCGCCCAGCCACTGAAGAAATTCGCCAAGCAGCTTGATGGCCGGGTGAGTCAGGCGCGGGAAATGCCCCTGCTGCTCAGTGAACTCAGCGGCTTGCAGGGCAAGGCCCTGAGCCAACTGGAGACACCGGCGGAACCGGGACGCCCGGGATTGTTGCAGCGCCTGTTCGGCAGCCGCGACAGCGAGGAAACACCTGCACCTGTGGCTCAGCCTGCCGTGACTCCTCCGGCAGCTCAGCCAGAGCAAGCACCCGCTGCGCCTGTAAGCGCGCCGATGCAGGAAGTGCCTGTCGCAATCGCCGAACCGGCAGCCATTGCCACCGTCAGTGAAACACCGGTCGCCGCACCTCTGGTCGCGCCACTGGCTTCAGCACCAGCACCAATATCAACACCCGAGCATGTTGCAGAGCCGGAAGTGGTTGCCTTCGAGCCTGCCCGGATCCTCCCGGAAGTCGTCACCGCTCCCAACGAACCGGAACCCGCCGGGCCAGTACCAGAGCCACAAGCCTTCGCGCTGCCTCCGGTCTTTGCACCCTCTGCACAGCCGGCCATCAACCCCGACGAACTGATCCACCCCGGCGATAATCCGCCCCCGGTCATCCTCGACAGTCTGCCCTTGCCCGAGCCTATCGCGCAGGCATTGGCGGCTATCGATCCGGAGCAATCCGAGCAGGACATCCTCTACGCATTGCCGGATTCGCCAGAACCGTCCTACAGCTCGGTGGCCAAACACATCGAAGACACGCTGATCGGCCTGCTGGACGATCTGACCTTGCCAGAGCGTCATCGCCCGCAAGCCGAAGCCATGCGGGACAGGCTGAAAAATGGCCTTAACTGGTATGAGCTGCTGCCGATCCTCGACGATCTGGCGACCTTGATGCTGGCCATCACCGACAGCGGTCAGCACGAATTCGAAGCCTATTTGCAGCAACTCAACGAACGTCTCGAAGCGTTCCAGAGCAACCTGCAGGCCGCCAGTGAAGGCCATGCCGACAACAGCTCTGCAGCGCGGGCGATGGACACGCAGATCCGTGAACAGGTCGATGGCTTGCAGAACAGCGTGCAGGAAGCGGCGGACCTGAACGACCTCAAGCAGGTGCTGGAGAACCATCTCGAAGGCCTGCTTGGCACGATGGACCAGCACCAGAAGCAACGCGACGCCCGTGAGCAGGAAGTGGCTGGACGCTTGAAAAGCCTGGCCGAGCGCGTGGCGCACATGGAGCAGGAAGCCCTTGGCTACCGCGAACACCTTGAAGAGCAACGCCAGAAAGCCCTGATCGACCCGCTCACCGGGCTGCCCAACCGCGCCGCCTGGAGCGAGCGACTCGACCAGGAAATCGCGCAATGGCAGCAGCATGGCAACACCTTGAGCCTGGCGATGCTCGACCTCGATCACTTCAAACGGATCAACGACAACTACGGGCATCTGGCCGGCGACAAGGTGTTGAAGATCATCGCCACGGTGTTGCGCAAGCGCCTGCGCGGCAGCGATTTCATTGCCCGCTTCGGCGGAGAGGAGTTCGTCCTGCTGCTGCCGGCAACCACGCCGGCCGTCGGCGCCAAGCTGCTGGAAACCCTGCGCGCCGCCATCGAAGCCTGCCCGTTCCACTTCAAGGGTGAACGGGTCACGATCACCATTTCCATGGGACTGGCGTCGTTCAGGTCGGGAGAACACAGCGATCTGGTGCTCAAAAGAGCCGATCAGGCACTGTACCGGGCCAAAAACGCGGGTCGCAACCGGGTTGAACTGGGCTGAAGACAATTGTTCCATTTCATTTAAATCAGCCCTTTTGCCCTCGGCACGCAAGTCAGTACGTTACACTGTTGCATTATCGACTTGCGTGTACTGCCATGAAATTCCTTGCTCTCATCGCGTCGCTGCTTGTTCTGGCCGGCTGTGCCAGCGGCCCGCGCTACGACACCAGCCACCCTTCTGCCAATCACGACAGCCGCGCGCAGTTCGTGATCGTGCATTACACCTCTGCCTCTCTCGAGCGTTCGCTGCAACTGCTGACCCACGGTGAAGTCAGCAGCCACTACCTGATCGGTGACGACAAGAACGGCACAATCTACAAACTGATGGACGAAAACCTGCGCGCCTGGCATGCCGGCGAAAGCGAATGGCAGGGTCGTACCTGGCTCAACTCAAGCTCCATCGGCATCGAAATCGTCAATCCCGGTTTCAAAGACACCCCGACCGGACGAGTGTGGTTTCCGTACAGTGAAGCCCAGGTGCAATCGCTGATCGTCCTGCTCAGGGACATCAGCAAACGCCATGGCATCAGCCCCGACCATATCATCGGTCACAGCGATATCGCGCCGTTGCGCAAGCTTGACCCAGGCCCGTTGTTCCCGTGGAAGCGCCTGGCCGCCGAAGGTCTTGGCTTATGGCCCGATGAGCAAGCCGTAGCCCGCCAGCAGGCAAGGTTCAACGCCGAACTGCCGAGCATCAGCTGGTTCCAGACAGAACTGGCACGCCTGGGTTATGCCACGCCGCAGAACGGCGAGCTGGACGTGGCGACCCGTCATGTACTCGCAGCCTTTCAGATGCACTTCCGCCCTTCCCGCTTCGACGGCACCCCGGATGCGCAAACGGCAGCGTTGCTGTCGGTGTTGAACCAGACAAAATAATGACGCCCGCCCGACGGTCAGGGCGAAACTGCAATCAGCAGCTATAACTCATTGGTAATTCTTCGGATATCCATGATGGTAGCTACCCGAGAGACGCTGCGTAGCTGGTTTTATCGCCCCTGGTTTCTGGCGATGCTGGCTGCTGTCCTCAGTGCGGGCCTGCTGATCACTGGTGGATTGTTCGTCGCCATGCATCAGGTTGAACAAAGCGAAAGCCAGGAAATGAACGCCCAGGGCGAGCGCTTCCTGGCTCGCCTGGAGCAGTTGTTCGGCCAGTTGCGCGAAAGCCTGGATGACCTCGAGGCCCAGCCCCTGCGCAGCTGTGACGACGAGATGATCGCCACGCTGCAGCAAGTGACCTTCAACTATCGCTTCGTCTATGAAGCCGCCTACATGGACGCATCGCGGATCTGCTCCAACCGCCCGCGCCAGGAAGGCCTCTCAGGTGCACGCCCTCCCGACATCAAGGGCCCGACCTACAGCTACTGGCTGAACACCACCACCGAACCCGACGAAAACCGCGCGGCGCTGATGCTCGGGCGCGGCAACTTTCGCGTGGCCACCTCACGCGGACACCTGACCGACATGGTCGACCTGTCTCCCGGCAGCAGCCTGCTGGTGGTGCTGGACCATGGCAGCCGGGCGATTCCGGTGCTCGGCGTGCCACAGACATGGCCGCCCACCGAGCCATGGCCTCCAAAGAGTCTGGACGCCCTGCAAGTCACCCCGACCCATCTGATCTATCGCATGCCCACCGACAACCCGGAATACCAGTTGGTGCTGATTACCCCGCGCACCGGCATGCACATCCCCGAGCTTTGGTGGTGGATGGTACCGGTCTGTCTGCTGCTGGGTGCGCTGGTCGGGCTCACGGTGTTTTGGCTGGTGCGTCAGCATCAATCACTGGATGCCGAATTGCACGGAGCGATCCGCCGTGGCGAATTACAGGTGCTGTACCAACCGATCTTCGACCTCGACAGCCGCAACTGCGTTGGCGCCGAAGCCCTGCTGCGCTGGCGCCGGCCGGACGGCACGCTGACCAGTCCCGACCTGTTTATCCCGATGGCCGAAAACACCGGGCAGATCCGCCAGATGACCGACTTCGTCCTCCAGCGTCTGCTTGAACAGCTGGGCCAACTGCTGCGGGCCAATCCACAGCTGTACATTTCGGTGAACCTGGCGGCATGCGACGTGATGGTGCCGCGTATCGGCCAGGTCATGGCGCGGCTGCTGACCCTGCACCGGGTGGCGGCGCGGCAGATCGCCTTTGAGGTGACCGAGCGCGGCCTGATCGATGTAGTGGTGGCCCGGGAAAACCTGCAAGCGCTGCGCGATGTCGGCCATCAAGTACTGATCGACGATTTCGGAACCGGCTATTGCAGCCTCGCCTACCTGCAGACCCTGCCGGTGGATTGCCTGAAAATCGACAAGGCGTTCATCGACGCCCTCGGCCATGACGCGGCCAGCAGCGGCGTAGCACCGCACATCATTCACATGGCTCAGGCACTGGATCTGAAAGTGATCGCCGAAGGCATCGAGTATGAATCCCAGGCGGCGCTGCTTAGCAGCGAGGGTGTGAAGTTCGGTCAGGGCTGGCTGTTTGCGCACGCCTTGAGCGCCGTGCAATTCATCGAGCTGATCACCCGAGGGCGGCGCCTCGCCGGCCGCCGGATGGACGACGAGGCCTAGACCGCCAGCGCCATGTAGAACTGCGTGCCCTGCCCCGGCCGCGAATAGACGCCCATCCGTCCGCCATGCAACTGGACGATTTCCTTGCACAATGCCAACCCGAGCCCGGCCCCGCCTTTTTTACGTCCGACCTGAACGAACGGTTCGAAGATCCGTCCTTGCTGGCCATAGGCGATACCTTCGCCATTGTCCTCGACGCTGATGATCACCCGCTCGCCATGCCGGCGCGCCTGCAGGCGGATCAACCCGTCGCGGGCGGTATGGCGCAAGGCGTTGTCGATCAGATTGTCCAGGACTCGATCCAGTTGGGCCTGGTCGGCCTGCAAACGCGGCAACGGTCCCTGCACTTCGATGTTCAACGCAACGCCCTTCTGTGCCGCCGTGTCGGCAAAACGCAATTGCGCCTGGGTCAGCAGATCTTCAATGGAACACGGCGCCAGCACCAGTTTCTGCAGGCCACTCTGATAGCGCGAAAAATTGAGCAGATCGTTGATCAGCTGCATCAAGCGCTGCATCTCTTCATTGACCGTGTCGAGCAGATCGGACTCGCGGGACTCCGCCGGAAACTTTGCCCGTTCCCGAAACAGCCCGAACGCCATGTGCATGCCGGTCACGGGCGTGCGTAGCTCGTGGGAGGCACGCAATACGAATTCGCTGCGCACCCGCTCGAAAGCCCGCTGCTCGGTGACGTCGTGCAACACCATTACCGCGCCGAGGATGTGCCCCTGAGTGTGGCTGACCGGGGTCAGGCTGTAGGTCAGCAGTCGCGATTCACCGTCGACCTCGATGCTCAAATCTTCCGGCGCGCGCTCAAGGGTGCCGCCGCGCAACACCAGTTGCAGCTGAGCATCCAGTTCCGGGCGCTGAAGCGCGGTACCCAGGCCTTCGCCAAAGCGGTCGCTGTCCCAACCCAATTGCCGCTGGGCCACCGGGTTCAAGTGCTCCAGATGCCCCTGTCGATCGATCATCAGCAAGCCGTCATCAATGCTGTCGAGCACGGCCTGCAAGCGTTGCTGGCCGGCCAGCAGTTCATCGACATTGGTCGCCTGATGTTCGCGCAGCGCTTCGGCCATCAGCCCGAAACGCCGGGTCAAAAGGTTGATTTCCATAGCCGAGGACACCGGCAGGGTTACTTCGAAATTACCCTGGCCGATGTTGTCCGCCGCTTTCGCCAGCGCTTCGATCGGCGCACCGAACCGGCGGGCGATTCCCTGGGCGGTAATGAAGCCGATGATCAACACCGCCAGCCCCACCAGCCCAAGCAGGCCAGCGATCAACAACGCCCGGTCGCGGGCAGCGTGTTGCACGGCATTGATGTTATCCAGTGCGTGCTTGTGCTCGGCGATCAGGCCGTTGCGCAAGGTGTTGAAGCGCTCGCGCAAGTCACCACTCCCACTCAGCGCAGCGCCGGGATCGCGGGACAGGTCGAACGCCTGAAGGAAGCTCAGGTAATCGGCCTTGGCCTGACTGAATCCGTACTGGCGGTCATTGTCTTTCCGCTCTTGGGCGATGCCCTCGTCGAGCAGCTCGAAATAATGCTGTTTCGACGCTTCGAACGCCACAGGATCGGGCTTCTCGGCGAGCATCATGATCAACTGGTCGCCCAGGGTCTGGCGCAGCTTGAGCCCCAGATCGAGGGTGACGAAGTTGTTACGGATCAATGCCTCCTGAGTCCCGGCCATCTGCATCACGCTGACCATCCCGAGCATCAGCCCGAGCAAGGCCACCGTGATCAGCGCGGAAATGCTCAGGAACAAGCGAGTCCGCAACTTCATCGCCAGTTTCATCGGCGCACGCTCACAAGTTGTACTGCTTGCGCTTGCGATACAGGGTCGAAGCGTCGATCCCCAGGGTCTTGGCCGCTTGGTCCAGGGTGCCGGCGGTCGCCAGCACCGCGCCGATATGAGCCTTCTCCAATTCGTCGAGGCTCAGAGCGGCGCCGACTCGCGGCGCGTTATTGGCGGGTTGTTCGGCCATGCCGAGGTGGCTGATCTCCACGCGCTCCTGCGGGCAAATGATGCTCGCCCGTTCGACCACGTTGCGCAGCTCGCGAATGTTGCCTGGCCAGCGGTAACCCAGCAGCGCTTCCCGGGCCTCGTCACTGAAGCCACGAGCCGGGCGCGCATATTCCTTCACGAAACGAGCAAGGAAACGGTCGGCCAGGGTCAGAATGTCTTCGGCCCGCTCGCGCAGCGGTGGCAAATGCAGGGTGATGACGTTCAGGCGATAGAGCAGGTCTTCGCGGAAACGTCCGTCGCGCACCATGTCTTCAAGGTTGAGATTGGTGGCAGCGAGAATGCGCACGTCGGCCCGGCGGGTGACCGGATCTCCTACACGCTCGTATTCCTTGTCCTGGATGAATCGCAGCAACTTTGGCTGCAAAGTCAGTGGAAAATCGCCGATCTCGTCGAGAAAAAGCGTGCCGCCGTCGGCCTGATTGACCCGACCCAACGTGCTTTCGCTCGCCCCGGTAAACGCACCGCGACTATGACCGAACAGCTCGCTTTCCATCAGCTCGGCAGTCAGCGACGGGCAATTGATGGTGACGCAGGATTTCTTCTCGCGTTTACTCCAGCCGTGAATCGCTCGGGCCAGTTCACCTTTACCGGTGCCGGACTCGCCGAGGATCAGGATATTGGCGTCGGTGCTCGCTACCTGCCGCGCCGTTTCCAGTACGACTTTCATCGCCGGGCTGTGGGAATCGAGACCGTCCTTGGGTTTGCGGATCTCGCCTTCGAGGGCTTCCAGACGCGCCGAGAGCTGGCGCACTTCAAGCTGCTTGGCGGTAGCCAGACGCAACTGGTCAGGACTGCACGGCTTGACCAGATAGTCGGCGGCGCCCGCCTGAATCGCGTCCACCGCCGTATCGACGGCCGAATGAGCAGTGACGATCACCACCCGCATCCACGGCGCCTGAATGCGCATCTGCGCCAGTACGTCGAGACCGTTGTCTTCGCCCAGACGCAAATCGAGGAAGCACAGATCGAACACTTGCCGTTGCAAAAGCGCATCAGCCTGGGCCGCGCTGTTGGCGGTGGCGACGGTATAACCTTCGTCTTCGAGGCAATAACGAAAGGTTCGCAGGATGGCGGATTCATCATCCACCAGCAGAATGCGGCCTTGGTGCTCAGTGGCTGATTCCATTTTTCCTACGCTCCATAAGTGAATGTCTTGGGTTAGTCCCGGAAAAATCGGGCAAGTTGCATGGTTGATTCTGATCGATTCCAGTCATAGCAGGGTAGCTCTCTCCTGCCCTCACGGCTAATCCACTGAATTTGTTGAATTTTTAAACAATCAGCATTTTTCAGGCATTTGCCTGCGTCCTTTTCTGACATCTGCACCCTGCTCTCAATTCAAAAAGAATGATTTCTCCTACGAAACAATCGTGCATTACGCACGACCGTGGCGGAGCCATCGTGCAGGATGCGTCGTTCGTATTTTTCACAATACATATAACTATTTGATTTTATTGGATTTTTTTAAATAAAAAGGCTGGCATGCAGGCTGCAATACCTCTCTCAGCCCGGGCAGAAATGCACTGCCCCAACCGAATAAGAGTGAGGAACCCAGGATGACTCGCCCACGTGCCGCCCAAATGCGTATCTCGCCACTGCACCTGCAGCAGGCCTTGTTTGGCGCACTTGCGCTGCTGATCACCCTGATCGCCTGCCAGCAATACCTGCGCTGGGAACAGAGTCAGCAAACTGAACCTTTGATCTCGATGCAACACGCGACGCAAACGCACTTCAGTGCGGTCAGCAGCAGCCAGGCCGACAACGGCGCGATGCGCATGATGGATGTCGACCAGCCACAACCGCTGAGCGACATGCCACGCGAAGAACGCTGGGTTTTCTGATCAACGAATCTGGGCGCCCCCCGCGCCGAGACCGGCAACACCCCTAAATAGAAACAAGGAGAATCACCATGTTGAGCTGGGCTATCACATTCCTGATCATTGCCATCATCGCTGCAGTACTGGGCTTCGGTGGTATCGCGGGCACCGCCACGGGTATCGCCAAGATTCTCTTTGTCGTGTTCCTGGTGATGTTCATCGCCTCGTTCTTCTTTGGTCGTCGCGGCCGAGGTTGACCATGAGTGCTTTAAAGACACTGGCAGCCGCCCTGCTCCTGGGCGGCAGTGCCATGGCGATGGCGGCCAATGATGGCCAGGCGCGGGTCAACGAGCTGCTGAGTTCAGACCCGCACTACAGGGAAACCTGGGAAGGCGTGGTGAAGAAGGAAGAACGCCTGCCGGAATGGGTGATGAACCTTTCCGGTACGCCGGACCAACAGATGAATGCGGTCACTGAAGACGGCGACAAGTATCTGGTCGGGCCGCTCTGCGAATCACAGGACAAGTGCCTCAACCACCGCTTGATCGTCGCGTTCAGCTTCGACAAGAAACACGCTTACGCCATGCTGGTCGATGTGCCCGAAGGACTGCCGGCCGACAAGTCGCCAACGCGACATGCCACCTACCGCTTCCTCGGCAAACCCGACCAGGGCATGCAGGATCTGCTGATGGAAACGCTGAAGAAAGATCCGAACTGGTATTGAACATGAAGGCAGCCGACAGCTGCCTTCCATTGCGCCAGCCCGAGGAAGGCCGGCGCATGACCAGGGGGCCGGGACGTTCTGACTGCTACAGGGTCGGAGTGACCTACGGGTACAGGGAGTGCCTGCGATGAGGGCCGGGTCAGGGTAAAAGCTGCGACGCAAGTTCGCCAACCCAGGGTGGTTCGACGGACTTGCGCTGAGCTTTCCAAGTGACAAAACATTGATCCAGAGCGTTCTGCTCATCTTTTTATCGATCACACTGCGCGCGAAAAGCGTTTCGCGGTGTTTCGTCGCGACCGTATATCGAGAAAGAGTCGATCGAGCCAGTCAGACTTTTCGATTCCAAACGTAGGCTTTTTCCGAAAATTTTCGTCGAAATCACTCGCTCAAAAAATAACCAATCTACGCTGTAATGGCCGGTTCACGGCACTTATGCCTGCCGAAATGTCATATTCGAACCGGTTGGGACGCCAGTTTCATTTAAAAAAGCTCATGCCGATTCGGCATAGGGTAGGCGTTTACGGCATTAGACGGCGCAACCTTGCATCGGAATAGTTGCGCCTTTTTTCGCCTGCCGGAGAGCCGTAAACACGCGCCCCGGGGCACCTTATACGGAGGCAGATGCACAAACTTTTCCGCTAAAGAGCGTTCCAGTTCCTGCATGTGCCTGAGTCAAACGCAAGTAAGGGTAAAGATAATGAAGAAGGCAAAACTTAGCCTCGCCTGGCAGATCCTCATCGGTCTGGTATTAGGGATTGCAATCGGTGCGTTGCTCAACCATTTCAGTGCCGAGAAGGCCTGGTGGATCAGCAACGTCCTGCAACCGGCAGGCGATATCTTTATCCGTCTGATCAAGATGATCGTGATCCCGATCGTCATCTCTTCCCTGATCGTCGGCATCGCCGGCGTGGGCGACGCCAAGAAGCTCGGGCGTATCGGCCTGAAGACCATCATCTACTTCGAAATCGTCACCACCATCGCCATCGTCGTCGGCCTGCTGCTGGCCAACCTGTTCCATCCGGGTGCCGGCATCGACATGAGCACCCTGGGCACGGTGGATATCTCCAAGTACCAGGCGACCGCCGCCGAAGTACAGCATGAACACGCGTTCATCGAGACCATCCTCAACCTGATCCCGTCGAACATCTTCGCGGCCATGGCCCGCGGCGAAATGCTGCCGATCATCTTCTTCTCCGTGCTGTTCGGTCTCGGTCTGTCGAGCCTGCAGTCGGACCTGCGCGAGCCGCTGGTGAAGATGTTCCAGGGCGTCTCGGAAAGCATGTTCAAAGTCACCCACATGATCATGAACTACGCTCCGATCGGCGTATTCGCACTGATCGCGGTGACTGTGGCCAACTTCGGTTTCGCCTCGCTGCTGCCGCTGGCCAAGCTGGTGATCCTGGTTTACGTCGCCATCGCCTTCTTCGCCTTCGTGATTCTCGGCCTGATCGCCAAGATGTTCGGCTTCTCGGTGATCAAACTGATGCGTATCTTCAAGGATGAGCTGGTTCTGGCTTACTCCACCGCGTCTTCGGAAACCGTGCTGCCACGTGTGATCGAGAAGATGGAAGCCTACGGCGCACCGAAAGCCATCTGCAGCTTCGTGGTGCCAACCGGCTACTCGTTCAACCTCGACGGTTCGACCCTGTACCAGTCCATCGCGGCGATCTTCATCGCTCAGCTGTACGGCATCGACCTGTCGATCAGCCAGCAACTGCTGCTGGTCCTGACCCTGATGGTCACCTCCAAAGGCATCGCCGGCGTACCGGGCGTGTCCTTCGTGGTACTGCTGGCTACTCTGGGCAGCGTCGGTATTCCGCTGGAAGGCCTGGCCTTCATCGCCGGTGTCGACCGCATCATGGACATGGCGCGTACCGCCCTGAACGTGATCGGCAACGCCCTCGCCGTACTGGTCATCGCCCGTTGGGAAGGCATGTACGACGACGCCAAGGGCCAGCGCTACTGGAACTCGCTGCCGCACTGGCGCAGCAAGGAAAAACTGCCGGCCGGCGAGATTTCCAAGAACTGATCGCCGCCTCTGTGCAGCCTGACAAACCCCGGAGAAATCCGGGGTTTGTCGTTTCTGGCAGCCCCGCTATCATTCGCCGCATCTTCCGGGGGATTTGACTGATGCTTAATGGCCTGTGGCTTGGCTTCTTCATCGTGGCAGCCGTGTCGGCGCTGGTGCAGTGGCTGGTCGGCGGTAACGCCGGGATCTTTGCGGCGATGGTGGAAAGCATTTTTGCCATGGCCAAGCTGTCAGTCGAAGTCATGGTGCTGCTGTTCGGCACCCTGACCCTGTGGCTGGGCTTCCTGCGCATCGCCGAGAAGGCCGGGATCGTCGAATGGCTGGCCAAGGTGCTCGGGCCGCTGTTCCTGCGGCTGATGCCGGAGGTTCCGGCCGGGCATCCGGCGCTGGGCCTGATCACCCTGAACTTCGCCGCCAATGGCCTGGGCCTGGACAACGCCGCCACCCCCATCGGCCTCAAAGCCATGAAGGCGCTGCAGGAGCTCAACCCCAGCTCGACCGTTGCCAGCAACGCGCAGATCCTGTTCCTGGTGCTCAACGCCTCGTCCCTGACACTGCTGCCGGTGACAATCTTCATGTACCGTGCCCAGCAAGGCGCGCCGGACCCGACACTGGTGTTCCTGCCGATCCTGCTGGCCACCAGTTGCTCGACCATCGTCGGCTTCCTGTCGGTGGCATTCATGCAGCGCCTGCGGGTCTGGGACCCGGTGGTGCTGGCCTACCTGATTCCCGGCGCACTGATGCTCGGCGGCTTCATGGCGCTATTGGCAACGATGTCGGCCACGGCGCTGGCGGGCCTCTCGTCGATCCTCGGCAACCTGACGCTGTTCGGCCTGATCATGCTGTTCCTGGTGATCGGGGCATTGCGCAAGGTGAAGGTCTACGAGGCCTTCGTCGAGGGCGCCAAGGAAGGTTTCGACGTCGCCAGGAACCTGCTGCCGTATCTGGTGGCGATGCTCTGCGCGATCGGCGTATTGCGCGCATCGGGCGCGCTGGATTTCGGCCTTGATGGCATTCGTCATCTGGTGCAGTGGGCTGGGTGGGACACGCGGTTCGTCGATGCGTTGCCGACCGCGATGGTCAAACCGTTCTCCGGCAGCGCCGCCCGGGCGATGCTGATTGAAACGATGAAAACCTCGGGTGTGGACAGCTTCCCGTCGCTGGTGGCGGCCACGATCCAGGGCAGCACCGAAACCACGTTCTATGTGCTGGCGGTGTACTTCGGCGCGGTGGGCATCCAGCGTGCGCGGCACGCGGTGGGATGTGCGCTGTTGGCCGAGCTGGCGGGTGTGCTCGGCGCTATCGGCGTCTGCTACTGGTTCTTCGGTTAAACACAAAACTCAAATGTGGGAGCGGGCTTGCTCGCGAAGGCGGTGTGTCAATCAATTATTGATTGACTGACA
>NZ_JBSVWF010000033.1:0-73337 GCF_054071635.1 Pseudomonas sp. SDO52101_S400
CGCTAAACCTGTGGGAGCGGGCTTGCCCGCGAATCGATCTGGTAGGCGACAAAGACTTCAACGCTTGTCGAACTTGTCCGGCAACGGCGCAAACAGCGCCTCGATATCATCACTCTGCAACTTCCAGTCCCCGGCCTTGCGCCCATCCAGCACGCCGGCCGCCAGGTCGGACTTTTCCTTCTGCAGATGCTGAATCTTCTCCTCGACCGTGCCCCGGGCAATCATCTTGTAGACGAATACCGGCTTCTCCTGACCAATGCGATACGCACGGTCGGTCGCCTGATTTTCGGTCGCCGGGTTCCACCACGGATCGTAGTGAATCACCGTATCCGCTTCCGTCAGGTTCAGACCGACACCGCCGGCTTTCAGGCTGATGAGAAAGATCTGACGCTTGCCGCTCTGGAATTCCTTCACAGGCGTGCGCCGATCCCGCGTCTGTCCTGTCAGCAGCGCATAGGTGACATTGCGTTTTTTCAACTCATCCTCGATCAATGACAGCATCGAAGTGAACTGCGAAAACAGCAGAATTCGCCGTCCTTCCTCAAATAACTCCTCAAGCATTTCCATCAGGCTGTCGAGTTTGCCTGAGGTGCTGCCGCGAGTGGGCAGGGTGGCGTCGTTGACCAGGCGCAAGTCGCAGCAGACCTGGCGCAACTTGAGCAACGCTTCGAGAATGATGATCTGGCTGCGTGCCACACCTTTGCGGGTGATTTCGTCGCGCACCTTCTTGTCCATGGCCAGGCGCATGGTTTCGTAGACGTCGCGCTGCGCTTCGTTGAGCTCGACCCAGTGGATGATCTCGGTCTTCGGCGGCAGCTCGGTCGCAACTTGTTCCTTGGTGCGGCGCAGCAGGAAAGGTTTGATCCGACCGTTGAGGTGTTGAAGTCTGACTTCGCTGGCGCGTTTTTCGATCGGTACGCGGTAATCGGCGTTGAAACTTTTGACGTCACCGAGCCATCCGGGCAGCAGGAAGTGAAACAGCGACCACAGTTCGCCGAGGTGATTTTCCAGCGGCGTACCGCTCAGGCACAGGCGCTGGCGGGCGTTCAGTTCGCGGGCGGCCTGAGCGGCCTTGCTGTTCGGGTTCTTGATGTATTGCGCCTCGTCCAGCACCAATACATGCAGCGGTTGCTGTGCGAGACGCTCGACATCCTTGGGCAGCAGCGCATAGGTTGTGAGGATCAGGTCGTAATCGGCCAGGTGCTCGAAATGCTTTTTGCGGCTGGCGCCGTACAGGGCCACCACTTTGAGCTGTGGCGTGAAGTGCGCCGCTTCGTCCAGCCAATTGGGAATCAGGCTGGTAGGCATCACCACCATGCAGGGTCGATCCAGGCGCCCGGCGTTTTTCTCGCTGAGAATGTGCGCCAGGGTCTGTAGGGTTTTGCCCAGACCCATGTCGTCCGCGAGAATCCCGCCAACCTCAAGTTGTCGCAGCGACTGCATCCAGCTCAAACCTTCGAGCTGATAAGGACGCAGTGTCGCGTTCAGCCCTTCCGGCGCTTCGGCGCTGTAGTCACGGATATCGCGCAGACGCTGGGCGAAGCTGCGGATCTGCTCCCCGCCCTCCCAAAGCAGTGGAATGCCTTCCAGCGAATTCAGGCGTGTGGCGTCGGCCTTGCTCAGGCGCAGGGTGGTTTCGCCCGGTTCTTGCAGATAGAACTCGCCCAGCGTCGCCAGCACCGGTTTCAACCGGCCGAGGGGCAGGGCGACCTGCAAGGGCCCGTGCTCGCTGTTGCGTTGCGGGATGTTCACCAGAATCAGTTCATCGTCCCGTCGCCGGGCGAGGCGTTCGGGGTTGAGGATTTCTGTGTGAGAGCGCATCAGGTTGAGCAGGATCGGCAGCAGGCTCAGGCGTTCGCCATTGACGATGATGCCAAGCTCCAGGTCGAACCAGTCGCGTTCCGGTGCTTGTTCGACGGTGGCATACCAGTCATCGACGGCTGTCAGGTCGAATCCGAATTCATCGTCGACCAGCAACTCCCAACCCTGAGTGCGCAGCTTCGGCAGGTCGTTGAGAGTGAAGGTCAGCCAAGCGCTGTCATTGACCATCTCGTAGAGTTCGCCGGCGCTTTCCGGCAGGGCCTTGCTTTGCCGGGTGGCGATGCGAAAGCCGAGAATTCGCAATTGCTCGCGGTAGCTTTGCTCGACGTCCGGCTGGCGTTTGACTCGCAGGGTCTGCGCTTCCTGGCGAATCAGGATGTCGCTGTTTTTCTGGCCACTGACGTATTCGTCGAGGTAACTGAAAGACAGCGCCGCGCGATGCTGGATGTAGCGCTGCATTTTGCCGTTGCGTGGTTCGAAAGCGCTGAACTCGACGCTGGCCAGCCACAGGCGCGGCACCGGTTGCACGTTGTCCACCAGTACTTGCGGCGGCGCCTTGGGGCTGCGGTTTTCCAGAACGGCCTGAAGCTTCTCCAGTAGTTCGGCGTCTTTGGCAGCAGCGGGGTATTCGAGGGTTTCCTGCACCTGCAGCAAGACCGCCGCGCAGTGTTTGCAGTTGCTGTGGACCGGGCAGGTGCACGTGGCGTCGACCATCAGCAGCGTGCCTTTGGCTGACTCACGCAGATGAATTGTCTGACGATAAATGTTGCCGCCAGAGCCTTCGCAGCTGGCGGTAATGGTCGCATCGCCGACCTGTACGATTCGCACCCGGTTTTCCAGAGCGTAGCGGCGGCCGCGCTCCAGGCTTTGTTCCTTGAACCGGCTGACCCAGGAGGAAGCCAGCGGTTTACTCAGAGGCGGGGACATAAGGACTTCGATCAGTCCGGAATGGATTCAGGCGCTTCCCGAGGCGCAGGCGCCGTCAGTGAAGTGATCTTGATCAGCAGGGCCAGGTGGCCGTTGTCCAGGTAGTTGAGCTGGCCATTCTTGGTGTGGCTGTCCTGCTTCAGGCGCTCGCTGGCGGTGACCATGCCATTGGCGTCGATCTGGTTGACCCAGAAGTCGGCGTTCACGTCAGTGAAGCGCCCGAGCTTCATTTCAAGTGTGCCCTCGATGGGGAACTGGCCGAACTGTTCCTTGCCGTCGCTGACAGCGACCTTCGTCGGCGACTCGCCCAAGGGTTGTTGCCAGGCTTTGTGCATCAGCACGCTGTATTCGCCGCTGGCGGTGAGCTTGGTTGCAACGTCGTTCAGCGCCGGGGTGCGCTGGCTGTCATCGGCCAGGCGCTGGGCACCTGCGGCCCAGTCCTCGGGTGCGGCACGGCTGACGATTGCCGGTACGGCGTTCTGGCGTACCAGAATCATTTCAACCTGGTACAGGTCATCGGCAAACGCCGAGGGTGCCGCCAGTGTTATCAAGAACGGGGTCAGCAGCAAAGTCAGAGAGCGAAACAGGCGCATGCGGCGTCCTTCAAGCAGTTTTCGGGATGAGGCGCTCGAACAGCGCCTCCACAGTATTAAAGCGCTCTTCCGGGCGCTCCATCGGCACCTGGAACTTGAACATCGTGGCGCCTTCGAATTTGTAGCGTTTTGGCTGACTCTGGATCAGTTTGATCAGGGTCATCGGGTCGACCGGCGTCTGCGCCGCGAACTCGATGCGTCCGCCTTGCGGGCCACCATCGACTTTCTTGATGCCCAGCTGTTCAGCCTGCAATTTCAGCGCCGTGATGCGCACCAGATTCTTGGTCGGTTCCGGCAGCAGGCCGAAGCGATCGATCATCTCCACTTGCAGGTCTTTCAGGCCTTCCTCGTCGGTGGCCGAAGCGATGCGTTTGTAGAGGATCAAGCGTGCATGCACGTCCGGCAGGTAATCTTCCGGAATCAGCGCCGGCACCCGCAGGTTGACCTCCGGGCCGCCGCCGAGCGGTTGATCGAGGTTTGGTTGTTCGCCCTTGCGGATTGATTTCACCGCGCGCTCGAGCATTTCCATGTATAGCGTGAAACCCACGGCCTGAATCTGGCCGCTTTGGCCGTCGCCCAGCAATTCGCCGGCGCCACGGATTTCCAGGTCGTTGGTGGCCAGCACGAAACCCGCGCCCAGATCCTGAGTATTGGCAATCGCCTCCAGACGTTTTTCCGCATCGCCGGTGATCTGCTGGCGTGGCGGAGTCAGCAGGTAGGCGTAAGCCTGGTGGTGACTACGACCGACGCGACCGCGCAACTGGTGCAACTGCGCCAGGCCGAACTTGTCGGCGCGCTCGATGATGATGGTGTTGGCGCTCGGCACGTCGATGCCGGTCTCGATGATGGTCGAGGCGATCAGCACGTTGAAGCGCTTGTGGTAGAAGTCGCTCATCACCTGTTCGAGTTCGCGCTCGCGCATCTGTCCGTGGCCGATGCCGATCCGCGCTTCCGGCACCAGTTCGGCCAGTTCGGCGGCGCATTTCTCGATGGTCTTCACGTCGTTGTGCAGGTAATAGACCTGACCGCCACGCAGCAGCTCACGCAGCAAGGCCTCTTTGACCGTGCTCTTGTTCTGCTCCATCACGAAGGTGCGCACCGACAGGCGTCGAGCCGGCGGCGTGGCGATGATCGACAGGTCGCGCATGCCCGACACCGCCATGTTCAGCGTGCGCGGAATCGGCGTGGCGGTCAGCGTGAGGATGTCGACTTCGCTGCGAAGGGCCTTGAGCTGTTCCTTCTGACGGACACCGAAACGGTGCTCTTCGTCGATGATCACCAGCCCGAGGTTTTTGATCTTGACGTCGTCCTGCAGCAACTTGTGGGTGCCGATGACGATGTCGATATTGCCTTCGGCCAGCTCGGCCACCGCTGCATTTACTTCCTTGGCCGACTTGAAGCGGCTCATCACTTCCACGGTCACCGGCCAGTCGGCGAAGCGGTCGCGGAAGCTGTTGTAGTGCTGCTGGGCGAGCAGGGTAGTCGGCACCAGGATCGCCACTTGCTTGCCGCCATGTACCGCGATGAACGCGGCGCGCATGGCCACTTCGGTCTTGCCGAAACCGACGTCGCCGCAGACCAGGCGATCCATCGGCTTCGGCGCGAGCATGTCTTCGCGCACGGCTTCGATGGTGGATTGCTGGTCCGGGGTTTCTTCGAACGGGAAACCGGCGCTGAAGGTGGCGTAATCGGCCTTCGGGTCGGCAAAGGCGTAGCCCTCGCGGGCGGCGCGGCGGGCGTAGATATCGAGTAACTCGGCAGCGACATCGCGCACCTGCTCGGCGGCCTTGCGCTTGGCTTTCTGCCAGGTCTCGGAACCGAGGCGGTGCAGCGGAGCCAGTGCATCATCGCTGCCGGTATACCGGGCGATCAGGTGCAGGTTGGCCACCGGCACGTAGAGCTTGGCGTTCTCGGCATATTCGAGGGTCAGGAACTCGGCGGCCTGATTGTCGATTTCCAGAATCGTCAGGCCGAGATAGCGGCCGACGCCGTGGTCGATGTGCACTACCGGCGCGCCTTCGCGCAGTTCGGTGAGGTTCTTGATCACCGCATCGTTGTTGGCGTCGGCGCGTTTCTCGCGACGGCGACGCTGCATCACCCGTTGGCCGAACAGCGGACTTTCCGCGACCAGTGCCAGCGCCGGGTCATCCAGCATCAGGCCTTCGTCGAGCGGGGCGATGGTGATCGCCAGGCGATCCTTGCTCGCGACGAAATCCGGCCAGCTGTCGACGGTTTTCGGTCGCAGCTTCAGGCGCTCCAGCAATTCCAGCAGCACTTCGCGACGGCCGGCGGATTCGGCGGTGAACAGCACACGCCCCGGGAATTCGTCGAGGAAGGCGGAAAGCGCGGCCAGTGGTTGCGTGGCCTTGGCTTCGATCGCCAGATTCGGCAAGGCCTGCGCCGGGAAGCGTTCGCGGCCGGCACCGGTTTCCACGTCCTGCTGACTGGCCACCACGCGCGGCCAGTTCTTCAGGCGGGCGAAACAGTCTTCCACCGGCAGGAACAGTTCGGCGGGCGGCAATAAAGGACGCGATGGATCGACGCGGCGTTCTTCATAACGATTGCGCACGTCGTTCCAGAAGTTTTCCGCCGCTTGCTCGATGCCCGGCAGCGAAAACACTTGCGTGTCTTGAGGCAGGTAATCGAACAGGGTCGAAGTTTCTTCGAAGAACAGCGGCAGGTAGTACTCGATGCCGGCCGGCGTGATGCCGCTGCTCAGATCCTGGAAGATCGGGCAGCGTCGGAAGTCGACGTCGAAACGCTCGCGAAAGCGCGCCTTGAAACGGGTGACCGCATCCTTCTGTAGCGGGAATTCCTTGGCCGGCAGCAGCTTGACCGAGTCGACCTTGTCGATGGAGCGCTGGTTTTCCGGATCGAAGGTACGCAGGGTTTCGATTTCGTCATCGAACAGATCAATGCGATAGGGCAGTTTGCTGCCCATCGGGAACAGGTCGATCAGTGCGCCGCGCACCGTGAACTCGCCGTGTTCGTAAACCGTGTCGACGTATCGATAGCCGCTGGCTTCAAGCCGCGAGCGCATTTGCTCGACGTCGAGCTTCTGCCCGACATCCAGCACCAGGCTGCTGCCAAGCAGGAACTTGGTCGGCGCCAGACGATGCAGGGCTGTGGTGATCGGCACCACCAGCACGCCATGTTCCAGCTCCGGCAGTCTATAAAGGCTGGCGATGCGCTGGGAGATGATGTCCTGGTGCGGCGAGAACAGGTCGTAGGGCAGGGTTTCCCAGTCGGGAAAATGCAGAACGGGCAAATCCGGGGCGAAGAAACTCAGCTCCTGCTCCAGCCGTTCGGCACTCTGGCTGTCGGCGGTCAGTAGCAACGTGAAGCGCTTGGCAGCGCTGGCAGCCTCGGCAATGGCCAGGCTCAGGGCAGCACCGGGCAGATTGCCCCAATGCTGTTTTCCTGCCGCGGCAGGGAGAATCGGTAGACGCAGAACAGGCACGGAAGGTTGAGCTCCAGGCGTTGCGACAAAGTCGGTAATTGTAGCGGCGTCCGGTGCCGCCTGTCAGTTGCAGACTGCGTCTATCTGCGCTGTTTCAGTGAAATGTAGTGGTAACCATAAAAACCAGCCCTTTTTTGACGATTATGTAGTGCCGAAAGTGGCTGGTGTTACGGAGGGTTACAGACATCGTCTAACAGTCGTCGAAAAACTGACTGCGCTGGAAGCCCCGGTTTTACTGGGCTCGCGGAGAGCGTTATTTTTTTGGAGCGGATTTTGTTACCGATTGCGCGACAAGCGCGCATTGCTACAAGAGGTTCTCGGCGGCATAATGTAGCCCCTTTTTTCTGCCCCTACATGTGGAAGGTTCCCGTGACTCAGAAGCCCGACCAGTGTCTTGGTGAATGGATCGACCGTGAAGCACTCGCAGAAGCGATGATTCCGCTTATCGGTCAGCTTTACCGCAATAACAACGTGGTGAGCTCGATCTATGGCCGCAGCCTGATCAACCAGTCTGTCATCGCGATTCTCAAAGCTCACCGCTTTGCTCGCCATCGTTCTTCGGACGATAGCGAACTCTCCGTCCACGAAACATTCCCTCTGCTGAAAGCCATGAGCGAGCTCAAGCTCGGCGCGGCTTCGGTGGACCTGGGCAAGTTGGCGTTCAAATTCCGCAACGAAGGCAACGGCCGTACCGCCGAGCAGTTCGTTCGTGAAGAAATGGCTGACGTGGTTGGCCAGCAGAACGCTTCGGCCCGCAAAGGCACTGACGTTGTGCTTTACGGCTTCGGTCGTATCGGCCGTCTGCTGGCGCGCATCCTGATCGAAAAAACCGGTGGCGGCGACGGTCTGCGTCTGCGTGCCATCGTGGTGCGCAAAGGCGCCGAAAACGACCTGACCAAACGCGCCAGCCTGCTGCGTCGCGATTCGGTACACGGTTCGTTCAACGGCACCATCACCATCGACGAAGAGAACAACACCATCACCGCCAACGGCAACCTGATCCAGGTTATCTACGCGAAAAACCCTACCGAAGTGGATTACACCCAGTACGGCATCAAAGATGCGCTGCTGGTGGACAACACCGGTGTATGGCGTGATGCCGATGGCCTGGGCCAGCACTTGCAGTGCCCGGGTATCGACCGCGTTGTTCTGACCGCTCCTGGCAAAGGCAAGCTGAAGAACATCGTTCACGGTATCAACCACAACGAAATCACTGCTGACGACAAGATCGTGTCCGCCGCTTCCTGCACCACCAACGCCATCGTGCCGGTGCTGAAAGCTGTAAATGACAAGTTCGGCATCGTCAACGGCCACGTCGAAACCGTTCACTCGTACACCAACGACCAGAACCTGATCGACAACTTCCACAAGGGCGATCGCCGTGGTCGCAGCGCCGCGCTGAACATGGTCATCACCGAGACCGGTGCTGCCACCGCTGCTGCCAAGGCCCTGCCTGAGCTGGCCGGCAAGCTGACCGGTAACGCGATCCGTGTTCCGACGCCAAACGTGTCGATGGCCATTCTCAACCTGAACCTTGAGAAAGCCGCTACCCGTGAAGAGATGAACGAGTACCTGCGCTACATGGCGCTGCACTCCGATCTGCACAAGCAAATCGACTTCGTCAATTCCCAGGAAGTGGTTTCCACCGACTTCGTTGGCTCGCGCCACGCCGGTGTTGTCGACGCTGAAGCGACCATCACCCAGGATAACCGCGTTGTTCTGTACGTCTGGTACGACAACGAATTCGGTTACAGCTGCCAGGTGATCCGCGTGATGGAAGACATGGCCGGTGTAAACCCGCCAGCCTTTCCGCGCTAAGCCTTAGCTGCAAATGAAAACGCCCCGACTTTGGTCGGGGCGTTTTTGTTTGTGCGCGATTTGTGTCAGCGGGGTATGGCGGCTTGTGCCGTGCGCAGTTCGTGCTTGTTGCCACGGAACAGCACCAGCGTTGCAACCAGGCCCAATACGGCTGCACCACTGAGCCAGATCCCCGGCGCGGCCTTGTTGTCCAGCACATGGATCAGGTAAGTGCAGGCGGCCGGTGTGAAACCGCCGAAAGTCGCGGTCGCCAGGCTGTAGGCCAGCGAAAAACCGGTCGTACGAACTTCCACCGGCATGATTTCGGTCAGCGCCACCACCATTGCGCCGTTGTACGAGCCGTACAGGAACGACAGCCACAACTCGACGATCAGCAGATGGCTGAAGCTCGGGTTTGCCACCAGCCACGACAAAGCCGGGTAAGCGGTCAGGATCGCCAGAATCGTCGCCGCCAGCAGCAGGGGTTTGCGGCCGATCTTGTCGGAAAGTGCGCCCATTACCGGCAGCCAGAAGAAGTTCGACAGCCCGATGCACACGGTTACCAGCAGTGCATCGAAGTCCGACAGGTGCAATTCCGCCTTGCCGAAGGTCGGGGTGTAGGCGGTGATCAGGTAGAAAGACACGGTGGTCATCACTACCAGCGCCATGCCGGCGATGACAATGCCGAAGTTCTGACCGATCGAGCGGACGATCTCCTGCAGGGTAGGGCGGTGTTTGCGTGCCTGGAACTCCGGTGTTTCCTCCAGGGAGCGACGAATGACGAAGATCACCGGAACGATCATGCAGCCGATCAGGAACGGCACGCGCCAGCCCCAGTCGCCCATCTGTTCCGGGCTCAGCCAGTGGTTGAGGCCAACACCGAGCAGGCCGGCGAATACGACCGCCGCTTGCTGGCTGGCGGACTGCCAGCTGACGAAAAAGCCCTTGCGACCTGGCGTGGCGATCTCTGCCAGGTACACCGATACGCCACCCAGTTCCACGCCAGCCGAGAAGCCTTGCAGCAATCGGCCAAACAGCACGATTAGCGGCGCAGCGACGCCAAGGGTGGCGTAGCCCGGCACACAGGCAATCAGCACGGTGCCGGCCGCCATCAGTGCGAGGGTAATGATCAGCCCCTGACGTCGCCCGTGTCGGTCAATATAGGCGCCGAGGAAAATCGCCCCCAGAGGACGCATCAAAAAGCCTGCGCCGAAGGTGGCGAGCGAAAGCATCAGAGAAGCGAAAGCACTATCGGTAGGGAAGAATGTCTTGGCGATGGCCGTGGCGTAGAAGCCATAGACCATGAAGTCGAACATTTCGAGAAAATTGCCGCTGACAACGCGAAAAATCGCTTTGCCTTTGCCCGTGGTGGAGGACATGTTCAGGTACTCACTTTTTTGATTTTGTATGAAAGCGTTGCATCTGTTTGGGAGCGAGCGGGCTCTGTGGTCATAATGGCCGGCGCGGTTTTGCTCGGAGATGAAGAATTGTTAACTGGACGCTGGATGGTTTTCGTGGTTCTTCTCGCGGTTTTGTCCGGCTGCGGCTCCGGCGACTCGATGGAGAGCTTCGGCGGCCCGACCATGGGTAGCACTTATTCGATCAAGTACGTGCGCCGCGCCAATCTGCCTGCCCCTCAGGATGTCCGCATCGAAGTCGAGAAGATCCTCGCCGACGCCGACCAGCAGATGTCCACCTATCGTGCGGACTCCGATATTTCGCGCTTCAACGAGTTACCCGCCGATCGCTGTCAGACCATGCCGGCACCGATTCTTGAGCTGGTGCGGGTTGGCGAGCAGCTGTCGCAACAAAGTGAAGGTTCCTACGACCTTACGGTGGAGCCGCTGCTCAACCTCTGGGGTTTCGGTCCGCAGGGACGTGAAGAAAAAGTCCCGAGCGCCGATGCGCTGGCCGAGGTGCAGAAGCGGGTGGGTTACCGGCATTTGCGTATCGATGGCGACCAGTTGTGCAAGGACGCGGCGGTCGAAGTCGATTTCAATAGCATCGCTGCCGGTTACGCGGTCGATACCATTGCCGCACGGCTCGATGCCATGGGCATTCATGATTACCTCGCCGAAGCCACGGGCGAGCTCAAGGCGTCCGGCAGGAAACTCGATGGCTCGCCGTGGCGCATCGCGCTGGAAGAGCCACGTGATGATCAGCAGGTCGCTGAGCGGGTCATTAATGTCGATGGCTATGGTCTTTCTACGTCCGGCGACTACCGCAACTATTTTCAACAGGATGGTCGGCGCTATTCCCACACCTTCGATGCTCGGACCGGTGCACCCGTCCTACACGATCTTGCGTCAGTCACGGTGATTCATCCTTCAGCCTTGATGGCCGATGGACTATCAACGCTGTTGCTGATTCTCGGGCCGGAAAGGGCCTGGGACTATGCCGAAAAACACGACATTGGTGCATTCTTTGTGATTCGTGCCGATACAGGTTTCGTCACACGCACCAGTCACGCTTTCGAACGGCTCAGTGGTGCAAAAGTTGACTGAGAACAGTACGAAAGCTGGCGTTGTAGTGCAGGCAAAAGTAGCCTACGACGCGACCAAGGGTTAATGTGCGCGGCGTTGACGCTTCTATAGACTGTGTCCGGGTTTTCTACTGGCCCCCAATTGTTCCTTCGCGCCGCCGTTCGGCGTGATTTAGCCGCCGGTGCTGCTGGCACCGCGGCCTGTTCTGAGGAGTACGCATGGCTGTCTACAACTACGACGTGGTGGTATTGGGTTCCGGCCCGGCGGGAGAAGGCGCGGCAATGAACGCCGCCAAAGCAGGGCGCAAGGTGGCGATGGTCGACAGCCGTCGCCAGGTCGGCGGTAACTGCACCCACCTGGGCACCATCCCGTCCAAGGCCTTGCGTCACTCGGTGCGGCAGATCATGCAGTTCAACACCAATCCGATGTTCCGTGCGATCGGTGAGCCACGCTGGTTCTCGTTTCCGGACGTGTTGAAAAGCGCCGAGAAAGTCATCTCCAAACAAGTCGCTTCGCGTACCGGCTACTACGCTCGTAACCGCGTCGACGTGTTCTTCGGCACCGGCAGCTTCGCCGACGAGCAGACCATCGAAGTGGTCTGCGCCAACGGCGTGGTCGAGAAACTGGTGGCCAAGCACATCATCATCGCCACCGGTTCGCGTCCTTATCGCCCGGCAGACATCGATTTTCACCACCCGCGTATCTACGATAGCGACACCATCCTCAGCCTCGGCCACACCCCGCGCAAACTGATCGTTTACGGCGCCGGCGTGATCGGTTGCGAATACGCTTCGATCTTCAGCGGTCTGGGTGTACTGGTAGAGCTGGTGGACAACCGTGGTCAGTTGCTGAGCTTCCTCGACTCGGAAATTTCCCAGGCGTTGAGCTACCACTTCAGCAACAACAACATCACCGTGCGCCACAACGAAGACTACGATCGTGTGGAAGGCGTGGACAACGGCGTGATCCTGCACCTGAAATCCGGCAAGAAGATCAAGGCCGACGCCTTGCTGTGGTGCAACGGCCGAACCGGTAACACCGATCAGTTGGGTCTGGAAAACATCGGCGTCAAGGTCAACAGCCGTGGCCAGATCGAGGTCGACGAGGCCTATCGCACCTGCGTGCCGAACATCTACGGTGCCGGTGACGTGATCGGCTGGCCGAGCCTGGCCAGTGCCGCCCACGACCAGGGTCGCTCGGCGGCCGGCAGCATCGTCGACAATGGCAGCTGGCGCTTCGTGAATGACGTGCCGACCGGCATCTACACCATTCCTGAGATCAGCTCGATCGGCAAGAACGAGCAGGAACTGACCCAGGCCAAAGTGCCGTACGAAGTGGGCAAGGCTTTCTTCAAGAGCATGGCGCGTGCGCAGATCGCCGGCGAGCCGCAAGGCATGCTGAAGATCCTGTTCCACCGTGAAACCCTGGAAGTGCTGGGTGTTCACTGCTTCGGTTATCAGGCGTCGGAGATCGTGCACATCGGTCAGGCGATCATGAACCAGCCGGGTGAGCTGAATACTCTGAAGTACTTCGTCAACACGACGTTCAACTACCCGACCATGGCCGAAGCCTATCGGGTAGCGGCGTACGACGGCCTCAACCGGCTTTTTTGACGGGCTCCGGCCGGTGGCCTGAGCCGGCCGGGGAGACCGATTTCAGCTATTCCCAAGGGTGGCAGTGGCCAAACCGGGAAAGTCTGTAATCAGGCTGTCAACGCCGAAGTCGGCGAGTCTGCGCATCAGTGCAGGCTCGTTGACGGTCCATACCGACACGTGCAGCCCCTGACGCTGCGCCTTTTGCAGGCGTTCCGGCGTACACAGCGTCCAGTTCAACGCGAGAATCTCGCAGCCATAACTTTGTGCGACCTTCAGCGGGTCGAGCCAGGCGTATTCGGCCACCAGGCCGCGCGATACGTCGGGCACCAGATCCAGTGCAGCCTTCAATACTTCCCTTGAACTCGAGGTGATCGTCACCTTGTCGAGCAGGCCGTGCCTGACCGCCATCTCGCGGATGGCCAGAACGGTGGTCGCTGCGCGGGTGCGGGAAGCGCTTTTGACTTCGAGCTGCCAGTGATCGAAATCACATTTTTCGAACAGTTCTTCCAGTGTCGGAATCGGGCACGGCTTGATCCAGCCCGGGCCGCCCTTGCGCGCGTCGTAGGTCACCAGATCGGCGGCGGTGTGCTCGACCACCTTGCCGCGGCGCTCGGTGGTACGTTTGAGTGTCGGGTCGTGGATGACCATCAACTCGCCGTCCTTGGACAGGTGCAGGTCCAGTTCGCAACGGCGTACGCCGTGCTTGAGACATTCCTGAAAACTGGTCAGGGTGTTTTCCGGTGCTTCGCCCTTGGCGCCGCGGTGGCCATAGATAAGGGTCACGGTTCTTCCTTAATTAAATGCCTGATTCGTTCTGTTCGCGGGCCAGACGTCGTTCCTGTGCCTGCTTTTGCAAGATATAGCGGGCGAGCAACTGGCGCTGGGCGTCGGTCAAGTGTTCGAACTCGGTGCCGATGTCGTAGCCGTCGCCCTTGCGGTCGCAATGGGTGACCCGGGCGCGCAGCAGCAGGCCAAGGGCCTGGGGCATCAGCACCAGTTTGACCGACAGATGGGCGCCGGTGGTGATCGGGGTCGGGTGCTGAAAGTCGATGCCGCCCTCGGAGATGATCACTGGCTGCGGCTCGCCGATATGGCCGAGCACAGTCAGGGCGACCACCTGGCTGAGCAGGTCGATGCGTTTGTTCTGGGATTTCAGGAACGCGGCGATGGCGCGGTCGCGTTCGCTGATCTGGCGCAGCAGGTGCTGCGACTCGAATTCGCTCAGGTGCAGCTCGCTGAGCAGATTGAACAGTGGGGAAGCATCCTGCAACACTTCCTGGCCTGCGGCTTCGGGAGCGGACAGGGGCCTAATTTCCAGTGCGATCATGTCCTCGATACGGTAGTATTCGCGGCGATCTTCTTCATCTAATGTCGACATGGCGAACCCATGGTAGCGGCGGTGGTCTGAGTGTAAAGCTGGTTATCGACCCCCGCCACAAGGACGTTCCTTTTCCCTCCGAACAAGCCCCGACATGTTCAGACCTCTCTTCGTATTTATCGGCACGCGTTATACCCGTGCAAAGCGTCGCAATCATTTTGTGTCATTCATTTCCCTGACTTCGATGATCGGGCTCGCCCTTGGCGTGGTCGTGATGATCGTGGTGTTGTCGGTGATGAACGGCTTCGATCATGAGATGCGCACCCGTGTGCTGGGCATGGTGCCCCACGCGACCATCGAGTCCGGTGAGGCCATCAGCGACTGGCCGAGCCTGGCCGCCAAGGTCAAGCAGAACCCGCAGGTGGCGGCCGTCGCGCCGTTCACCCAGATGCAGGGGTTGCTGACCAACAACGGCCAGGTGTCCAAGGTGTTGCTCAATGCCATCGATCCGGCACTTGAGCGCAACGTCTCGATCATCGACAACTTCATGAAGCAGGGCAAACTCGACGATCTGACGCCCGGCAGCTTCGGCATCGTGATCGGCGACAAGGCCGCGACCAAGCTCGGCGTAGGCATCGGTGACAAGGTCACCTTCGTCGCGCCGGAGGTCAGCGTGACGCCGGCCGGGATGTTCCCGCGCATGAAGCGCTTCACCGTGGTCGGCATTTTCCATGTCGGCGCCGGTGAACTGGACGGTTACCTGGGCGTGACCAACCTGCAGGATCTGGCGAAGATGCACCGCTGGAAACCTGATCAGGTGCAGGGCCTGCGTCTGAAGTTCGACGATCTGTTCCAGGCACCGCGTGAAGCGTGGAACATTGCTCAACGGCTTGGCGAAGACCATTACTACGCCCGCGACTGGACTCGCACCCACGGCAATCTGTATCAGGCGATCCGCATGGAAAAAGCCATGATCGGCCTGCTGTTGCTGCTGATCGTCGCCGTTGCTGCGTTCAACATCATTTCCACGCTGGTAATGGTGGTGAACGACAAGAAGGGCGACATCGCCATTCTGCGCACACTGGGCGCTACGCCGGGCACGATCATGCGCACGTTCATGGTGCAGGGCACGGTGATCGGCGTGGTCGGTACGGCCATTGGCGCCGTGGTCGGGATATTCGCTGCGCTTAACGTCAGCGCCGCGATCTCGGCACTGGAAGGCCTGATCGGCCACAAGTTCCTTAATGCTGACGTGTATTTCATTGATTATCTTCCGTCGCAGGTGCAGAGCCAGGATGTGATCATGGTCTGCGCCGCTGCGTTGGTCCTGAGTTTCCTCGCCACCCTGTATCCAGCCTGGCGTGCCGCGCGCACCCAGCCGGCGGAGGCGCTACGTTATGAGTGAGTCGGGCATGAGTGAAAAAGCAATCTTGAGCTGCCGCAACCTGGGCAAATCCTACGAGGAAGGTCCGGAATCGGTAGAAGTACTGGCCGGCCTGCAACTGGAACTGCATCCGGGCGAGCGTGTGGCGATTGTCGGTACCTCGGGTTCGGGCAAAAGTACTTTGCTCAACCTGTTGGGCGGCCTTGATACGCCGACCAAGGGCAGCGTCTGGCTCGACGGCGAAGAACTCTCCGCCCTCAGCGAGAAGAAGCGCGGCCTGCTGCGTAACCGCTCGCTGGGCTTCGTTTACCAGTTCCACCACTTGCTGCCGGAATTCACTGCGCTGGAAAACGTCTGCATGCCGCTGCTGATCGGCAAGACGCCGATCCCGGAAGCGCGTCAGCGCGCCACCGCGTTGCTGGAGCGAGTCGGCCTGGGCCATCGTCTGGAACACAAACCGGCCGAACTGTCCGGTGGTGAGCGTCAGCGTGTGGCCATCGCCCGTGCACTGGTCAACAAGCCTGGCCTGGTGATGCTCGACGAGCCGACCGGCAACCTCGACTCCCACACCGCCCAAGGCATTCAGGACTTGATGCTGGAACTCAGCACTTCGATGCGCACAGCGTTCCTGGTGGTGACTCACGACATGAACCTGGCTCGCCAGATGGACCGTGTCCTGCACCTGCAGGAAGGCTGCCTGACGCCTATCTGACGGCTTGAAACCCGATGCCTGAAAAGGCATCGGGTCTTTTATTTTTATACGGTGCCCCAGCGAATGTTCAGACCGTTATCGATCTTTATCGGCACGCGCTATACCCGCGCCAAGCGCCGCAATCGCTTTGTTTCGTTCATTTCGATGACCTCGATGATCGGCCTCGCCCTCGGCGTGCTGGCGATGATCGTGGTGTTGTCGGTAATGAACGGCTTCCAGCGCGAAATGAGCTCGCGCATCCTCGGCATGGTGCCTCACGCGACCATCGTTGGCGTCAAGCCGATCGATGACTGGCAGCCAGTCGCCGCCGCTGCGATGAAGAACCCGGAAGTGACGGCCGCCGTGCCGTTCACCGAGATGGAAGGCATGCTGTCCTACAAGGGCATGATGCAACCGATCCAGATCAGCGGCGTCGACCCGGCCCAGGAAGGCAAGGTGTCGATCGTTGCGCAGCACATCGTTCAGGGCCGTCTCGACGCCTTGAAGCCCGGCGAGTTCGGCGTGGTGTTGGGTGAAATCACGGCCCGCCGCTTCCGTCTGAATGTCGGCGACAAGATCACCCTGATCGTGCCGGAAGTCAGCACTGCACCGGGTGGCATTACCCCGCGCATGCAGCGACTGAACGTGGTCGGTGTGTTCAAGGTCGGTGCCGAGCTTGACGGTTCCATGGGCCTGATCCACGTCTCCGACGCCGCGACCATGCAGCACTGGGAGCCGAATCAGGTGCAGAGCGTACGCCTGGCGGTGAAAGACCTGTACGCCGCACCGAAGGTTTCGTCGGACATTGCCAACGGCCTCGGCGCCGATTTCAAGGCTGACGACTGGACCCATACCCAGGGCAGCCTGTTCAGTGCGATGAAGATGGAAAAAACCATGATCGGCCTGTTGCTGCTGATGATCGTTGCGGTGGCGGCGTTCAACATCATCGCGACCCTGATCATGGTGGTGAACGACAAGGGCGCGGACATCGCGATCCTGCGCACCATCGGCGCCACGCCACGGCAAATCATGGCGATCTTCATGGTGCAGGGCACGGTGATCGGGATTGTCGGCACCATCATTGGTGGTGTGCTCGGCGTGATTGCCGCGCTGAACGTCAGTGAGATGGTGGGCTGGATCGAGCGAGTGTCCGGGCAGCACATCTTCAGTTCGGACGTGTACTTCGTCAGCAACCTGCCATCGGAATTGCAGGGCGGCGATGTGCTGCTGATCTGCTCGGCGGGCTTCATCCTCAGCTTCCTGGCCACGGTTTACCCGGCCTGGCGAGCGGCGAAGATCGAACCGGCGCACGCGTTGCGCTATTCGTAAGCTCCCCCGTTGAGGCCGGCATTGCCGGCCTCAATCGTTTTTCGGCAACTCAATCACAAACCGCGTCCACCCCAGAGCTGATTCGCAATGAATCTGCCCGCCATGGGCCCGGATGATTGACTGAGTAATCGCCAGCC
Source organism: Pseudomonas sp. SDO52101_S400 (assembly GCF_054071635.1). Taxonomy (NCBI): domain Bacteria; kingdom Pseudomonadati; phylum Pseudomonadota; class Gammaproteobacteria; order Pseudomonadales; family Pseudomonadaceae; genus Pseudomonas; species Pseudomonas sp. SDO52101_S400. The sequence goes on from NZ_JBSVWF010000033.1 coordinate 17,536, forward strand.
CCAATCCCGCATGCTCGCTGCTGCCTTCCTGGCGCGCCGGATCCACCCGGTAGAAACGGTCAAACAAACGCGGCAACAACTCCGCAGAAATCCCTTCGCCATTGTTCTCCACGGTCACCCTCAAGGATTTCGCCTGATCGGCCACCCGCACGCGCACTTCGCCGTTGACAGGGGTAAAGCGCAACGCGTTATCCAGCAGATTCGACAGCGCTCGGCGCAACATCGCGCGATCACCCTCGAACCGCCCCTGACCGTCACGACTCAGGTTTACCTGAGCGTCCTCGGCCAGCGGTGCAAAAAACTCCAGCAACGCATCGGCTTCTTCCGCCAACTCTAGCGGTTCTCGTTTGGGGACCAGCAATCCGTGGTCAGCCTTGGCCAGATAAAGCATGTCGTTGACCAGTTGGGCCATCCATTGCAGCTCTTCGAGGTTGCTGTGCAGGGCCTCGCGATAATCTTCGAGTGGGCGAGGGCGGGTGAGGGTGACCTGCGTGTGAGTCAGCAGGTTCGACAGCGGGGTGCGTAGTTCATGGGCGATGTCGGCGGAGAACGCCGAGAGACGCTGAAAGGAGTCATCGAGGCGTCCGAGCATTGCGTTGAAACTGTGGGCCAATTCCGTGAGTTCCGCAGGCATCTGCGCTTCCGGGAGCCGGGCATTGAGCGATTGCGCCGAAATCCCGCGTGCGACGGCACTCATGCGGCGCAATGGACGCAACCCGCTGCGCGCGGCCCAGGCGCCGAGCAGTGCGGTCGCCAGCGCCGAAAGGCCGACGGTCAGCCAGATCAGATGCTGCATGCGTTGCAGGAAGTGCTGGTGATGGGTGATGTCCAGCAGCAAGGTCAATTGCGTTGAATCAGGTTTTTCCGGGTCAAGCGGGGCGTTGAGCAGGCGATAGTCCGTGCCGTTGTCGTTGATGGTGGCCAGGCCAGGCTGCTGCGGCAGGTTTGCCGGCATTTGCAAGGATCTGCCGAACCAGCTCTGTCCTTCAGGGCCGCTGATGCGCAGCGTGACATCGCCCTGTTGGCTCAATTCAGCGGTGATATGCGTGGCGTCACCATCACCCTGCAGCGTCTGGCGCACATTGATCAGCTTGCCTTCGAGCAATTGCTGATCGAGTTCAATGAAGTGCGCCTCACTGGCCCGATTGAAAACCACGCCCGCCACCAGCGACACCGTCGCGGTACACGCCGCAAACAGCAACGCCAGCCGACTGCCGAGTGACAGACGGCGCATCAGGCGGAGCGCTCTTCAAGCACGTAACCCATGCCGCGTACGGTGTGGATCAGTTTGTCGGGAAAGTCATCATCGATCTTCAGGCGCAGGCGGCGGATCGCCACTTCGATCACGTTGGTGTCGCTGTCGAAGTTCATGTCCCAGACTTGCGAGGCGATCAGGGATTTGGGCAGCACTTCACCCTGGCGGCGCAGGAGCATTTCCAGCAGGGCGAACTCTTTTGCCGTGAGGTCGATGCGCTGACCGCTGCGTTCGACGCGGCGGCGAATCAGGTCCAGGCGCAGGTCGGCCAATTGCAGGCAGGTTTCCTGCGGTGTGGCGCTGCCGCGGCGCAACAGGCTGCGTACTCGAGCCAGCAATTCGGAGAAGGCGAAGGGCTTGACCAGATAATCGTCGGCACCGAGTTCGAGGCCGTGAACCCGGTCTTCCACGGTGTCCTTGGCCGTCAGAAACAGGATCGGTGTTTCCAGACCGGCACTGCGCACTGCTTGCAGAATCTGCCAGCCGTTGCGACCGGGCAGCATCACGTCGAGGATCAGCAGGGCATAGTCACCGCTCAAGGCCAGTTGCTGTCCGGTGGTGCCGTCGGCTACCAACTCGGTGTTGAAGCCGGCCTCGGTCAGGCCCTGGCGCAGGTAGTGGCCGGTTTTCGGTTGGTCTTCGACGATCAGCAGTTTCATGGGCAACTCGGGGTTGTAGGATCGAAAGCTTTATACCGTGGGACATTGTCACAAGCGCCAACCTGACAAAGTTGTAATCTGCCTGTCAGGTAGCTGCCAGCGCAGGCCGGCTAAAGTTTCCCACAGGCTGAACCTTATCTTGTTGGAGTATGACTATGTTTTTGCGCAACCCTCTGGCCGTCGCCGCCTGTTTGCTGGCGCTGAGCTCATCCGTCTGGGCAGACCCTGCGCACACGTATGATTTCGGCCAGCCAGCTGCGGCCGCCAAGGCCAGCCGCAGCGTTGAAGTGGTGATGGGCGACATGACGTTCGATCCGAAGGCCATCGAGATCAAGGCCGGTGAGACCATTCGCTTTGTCTTGGTGAATAAAGGCCAGTTGTTGCACGAATTCAACCTCGGCGACGCGGCGATGCATGCCAAGCACCAGCAGGAAATGCTGCAGATGCAGCAAAGCGGCATGCTCACGCCGACAGGCATGAAGGAAATGTCCCACGACATGGCGGGCATGGATCATGCCTCGATGGGGCACGCCATGAAGCATGACGACCCCAACAGCGTGCTGGTCGAGCCCGGCAAGACCGCCGAGTTGACCTGGACTTTCAGCAAGGCGACCAGCCTGGAATTTGCCTGCAACATTCCAGGGCATTACCAGGCCGGAATGGTCGGCAAACTGACTGTCAGTCAGTAAGCACTCAAAGGCGGGAGCAAAGGCTGATAGAATCCGCTGATTCTTCAGTCAGGTTTCCGCCATGCATCCCGCAGCCGAACATTCGCCGCTGGGCAAGTCCAGCGAATACATCGCCACTTACACACCGTCCCTGTTGTTCCCGATTCCGCGCACCGCGAAGTGGGCCGAGCTGGGCCTGACCGCCCAGACCCTGCCGTATAAAGGTGTGGATTTCTGGAACTGCTTCGAACTGTCGTGGTTGCTGCCGTCGGGTAAGCCGGTTGTGGCGATCGGCGAATTCAGCATCCCGGCGGATTCGCCGAACATCATCGAGTCCAAGTCGTTCAAGCTGTACCTGAACTCGTTGAACCAGACCCCGTTCGCCGACATCGCGAACCTGGAAGCGACCCTGGTCAAGGACTTGTCCGCCGCTGCCGGCAAGCCGGTGGGCGTGCGGGTTCGCAGCCTGAAAGAGGTCGAGGCCGAAGGCGTCGTCGCATTGCCGGGCGTGTGCATCGACGATCTGGATATCAGCGTCAGCAACTACGAGCACCCGCGTCCCGAATTGCTGCGCTGCGATGATTCGCGAATCGTGGAGGAGAGCGTGCACAGCCATCTGCTCAAATCCAATTGCCCGGTGACCAGTCAGCCGGACTGGGGCAGCGTGGTGGTGGAATATCGTGGCGCGGCGCTGGATCATGCCAGCCTGCTGGAATACATCGTCAGCTTCCGCCAGCACTCGGACTTCCACGAACAATGCGTGGAGCGGATTTTCCTCGACCTGCAGCGTTTGCTGAAACCGGAAAAACTCACCGTATTTGCACGCTATGTGCGCCGGGGCGGGCTGGATATCAACCCGTATCGCAGCACTGAAAGCGTGCAGTTGCCGAACCATCGTCTGGTTCGCCAGTAATCCGCAACGCGGATATGAAAAAGCCCTGCCATCGCTGGCAGGGCTTTTTTGTATTCGCAGGTTTTAGATTCCCATGCTGACCAGGGAATTCACAATGTTGCGCAATGTGCCGGCAATGGCGGGATGTTCTAGTTCAAAGCGATCAACTGCCAGATTCACACCGTCGGCGATGCTGGAGTCCTGGGTCTTGGTTTCCAGTTCAAGTTCCAGTTCGATCTGTTGCATCAGTGCGTGCAGGTCTTCGCGCTCGGCTTCCGACAGCGGCGGATTCTGATCCAGTTGCTCGCGCAGGGTGTTGAGCTGTTCTTGCAGTTCGCGGGCGGGCATGGTGTTTTCCTTTTATCGAGAGGCACTGGCATAGACCGCAGCCGTGCGCCAAAGGTCTATGACTCTCCTTAAGACTAATCCACTCTCGATGAACCTGCATGATCCCGGTCAGGGCTTTTCGCCTTTGAGGCGGCGCAGGCTGATGTCCGCCAGGCAGGTGTCGAGATCGCCCAGATGATCGATCACCGAGTGCACACCCAGGCCGAACAACTGCACAGTGGCCTTGCCGCGCAGTTGTTCGCGTTCTTTCTGACTGAGGGCTTGCCATTCGCCCGGGGCCAGGCCGCAGAGTGAGCCACAGGACGCCAGGCCAATGGTCCACAGCCCGGCATTCAAGCCTGATTGCAGCAAGCGCGGTTCGCCGCTGACCAGCACGCAACCGTCCAGGCGATCGACATTCAAAGCCATCAAGGCTTGCCAGCAGGCATTCGGTGCCGGCCATGGATTGTTTGTTGCTGGATGTTGCGATGGTTTGATCCACGCAGGTAATCCGCAAGCAAGCACTTGGGTGAGGGCAGGGGATAACTCATCGAGCCAGGCACATGGGATCAGTTGACGTTGCAGGCTGCGCAGACTGTCGAGGGCACCCGGTGTGGCGTCGGCATGTTCCGTGCCGGGGCTGTCGTGATGGCGGGCACGGGCGCCAAAGTCCACCAGACAACCGCTGAGCCCGAACAGCACGGCCGTCAGGCTGGGGGCGGATAGGGGCAAGGCTTCGGCTTGTGGCATGGCAAACGTCCCTGAAATAGAAGTCAGGCTAAGCATTGCCGGTGACAGTTGGATGACAAGTGCGTGACGAAGCTTCCTACAGAGGCATTCACGTGGGAAATGCCTAAAACATCGTTTCCGTCTTATACTGATCGCCTTATAACCGTGGCCAGTTTGCCGCGTCAGTACAATCCAAGGAGTTTTCTATGCGCTGGAGCAACCCTCTCGCTCAGCTTTGTGTATGTGCCAGCGTGATGCTGGTTCCGTTCGCCGCTCAAGCTGCGACGGAAGAAGACCCTTGGGAAAGCGTCAACCGTCCGATCTTCCAGTTCAACGATTTCGTCGACACCTACGCGCTCAAACCACTGGCGCAGGGCTACGAATATGTAACGCCGCAATTCCTGGAAGACGGCATCCACAACATGTTCCGCAACGTTGGCGACATCACCAACCTGGCAAACAATATTTTGCAGGCCAAACCGGCCGCTGCCGGTGTCGACACTGCGCGCCTGATCTTCAACACCACCTTCGGCCTGCTCGGCTTCTTTGACGTCGGCACCAAGATGGGCCTGCACCGCAGCGACGAAGACTTCGGCCAGACACTCGGCTACTGGGGTGTCAGCAGCGGTCCGTACGTGATGCTGCCGTTGCTCGGTCCAAGCACTCTGCGTGACGCACCGTCCAAGTACGTCGACACCTACACCGCACCGTACCGCTACATGAACGATATCCCGGCGCGTAACACCATCTACGGCCTGAACATCGTCGACACCCGTGCCAGCCTGCTGTCCAGCGAGAAGCTGATCAGCGGCGACAAGTACACCTTCATCCGCAATGCCTACCTGCAGAACCGCGAGTTCAAGGTCAAGGACGGTCACGTCGAAGACGATTTCTGATCGCTATCGATAGATCGGGAAGGGCGACCGCAAGGTCGCCTTTTTTGTGGGCGTGTCCAATGATTGGGTTACGGTTGAAGCCGTTCTTATAACTGCGAGTGATTTGACAAACAAAGTCTCCAAGCGACCATCCGCGCATGCTTGAAACGCTCGAAGGATGGGAGTACCGTCTGCGCCTTAGAAGGGCACCTCTGGTGTAACCGTGAGCAGGGCAAACGCTCTGAAACGGTGCAGCAGAGAGGCTAGAAAGCGAATCCAGTAGTCTGTGCCGGGCCGTTGCCCCGCCTGCTACGCCAACCTAATTCTGGCGCCGTTTGCCCACATGCCAAAAACCAGTGCCACGCTGCTGATAATCGATGATGACGAAGTAGTGCGCGCGAGCCTCGCGGCCTATTTGGAAGACAGTGGTTTCAGCGTCTTGCAGGCCAGTAATGGCCAGCAGGGTCTTCAGGTATTCGAGCAAGACGAGCCCGACTTGGTCATCTGCGATCTGCGCATGCCGCAGATGGGCGGTCTCGAACTCATCCGTCAGGTCACCGAGCGGTCACCACAGACGCCTGTGATCGTGGTTTCGGGTGCCGGCGTGATGAACGACGCGGTCGAAGCCTTGCGCCTGGGCGCGGCGGATTACCTGATCAAGCCTCTCGAAGATCTGGCCGTACTCGAGCACTCCGTGCGCCGGGCCCTGGATCGTGCGCGCCTGCTGCTGGAAAACCAGCGCTACCGCGAGAAGCTCGAAAAGGCCAACCGTGAGCTCGAAGCCAGCCTGAACCTGCTCCAGGAAGACCAGAACGCCGGTCGCCAGGTGCAGATGAACATGCTGCCGGAAAGCCCGTGGACCATCGACGAATTCAAGTTCGCCCACCAGATCATTCCGTCGCTGTACCTGTCGGGTGATTTTGTCGACTATTTCCGGGTGGACGAGCGTCGGGTCGCGTTCTACCTGGCGGACGTATCGGGCCATGGCGCCTCTTCGGCCTTCGTCACCGTGCTGCTGAAGTTCATGACCACGCGCCTGTTGTTCGAGTCCAAGCGCAACGGCACCTTGCCGGAATTCAAGCCTTCGGAAGTCCTTGGTCATATCAACCGGGGGCTGATCAGTTGTAAGCTGGGTAAACACGTCACAATGGTCGGTGGAGTCATCGACGAGGAGACCGGTTTGTTGACCTATAGCATCGGCGGCCATCTGCCGTTGCCTGTGTTGTACACGCCTGACAGTGTTCGCTACCTCGAGGGGCGAGGTCTGCCCGTGGGGCTTTTCAACGAAGCCACCTACGAAGATCACGTGCTCGAGCTGCCACCGACGTTCAGCCTGACGCTGATGTCTGATGGCATTCTGGATCTTTTGCCAGAACCCACACTCAAAGAGAAAGAAGCTGCCTTGCCCCAACGGGTCAAGTCGGCGGGCGGCAGCCTGGATGGCCTGCGGCAGGTTTTTGGATTGGCCACGCTAGGGGAGATGCCGGATGATATCGCCTTGTTGGTGTTGAGCAGGAATCTTTAATGAGTACCGGTAGAATCCAGTTCGCCGAGCAGGACGGCACCTTCGTCCTGAAGTTCGTCGGTGAAGTTCGCCTGACCCTGTGTTCGGCGTTGGATGCGACTATTGAGAAGATCTTCACCGCGCTGAATTTCAACGCGATCGTGATCGATCTGACCGAAACCCGCAGCATCGACAGCACCACGCTGGGCCTGCTGGCCAAGCTGTCGATCCTGTCGCGGCAGAAGGTCGGCCTGCTGCCGACCGTGGTCACCACCCACGACGACATCACCCGTCTGCTGCAATCGATGGGTTTCGAGCAGGTGTTCAATATCGTCAACCATCCCGTGCCTTGCCCGGAATGCCTCGATGACCTGCCGGATCAGGATCAGTCGGAGGAAGTCGTGCGGATCAAGGTGCTCGAAGCACACAAGATCCTCATGGGCCTGAACGACTCCAACCGTGAAGCCTTCCATGATCTGGTGAATGCCCTCGAAAGGCATTGATTCACCCGCCATCAGGCACAAAAAAGGGCGAACCTGTGAAGGTTCGCCCTTTTTGCGTTTGCCGTCAGCCCATTACAGCTTGGCTTGCAGCAACGCCTCGAGTTTTTCCTGGTCGCGGGCAAACTGACGAATGCCTTCAGCCAGTTTCTCGGTGGCCATCGCGTCTTCGTTGGACAACCAGCGAAATTGCGATTCGTTGAGGCTCAGACGTGCTTCACCGGCGTGACCCGGGGCCAGTTTGCGCTCCAGTTTTCCGGTGTCTGCCGCCAGTTTGTCGATCAGGTCCGGGCTGATGGTCAGGCGGTCGCAGCCGGCCAGTTGCTCGATCTGATTGAGGTTGCGGAAGCTCGCGCCCATGACCACGGTCTTGTAGTCATTGGCCTTGTAGTAGTTGTAGATGCGGGTTACGGACTGCACGCCCGGATCATCGGCGCCGGTGTAGTCGTTGCCGTTGGCCTTCTTGTACCAGTCGTAGATGCGGCCCACGAACGGCGAAATCAGGAACACGCCGGCATCGGCGCACGCGGCGGCCTGAGCGAAAGAGAACAACAGGGTCAGGTTGGTCTGGATGCCTTCCTTCTCCAGTACTTCGGCAGCGCGGATGCCTTCCCAGGTCGAGGCGATCTTGATCAGCACGCGGTCGCGGCCAATACCGGCCTTGTCGTACAGCTCTATCAGACGGTGCGCACGCTTGAGCATCGCGTCCTTGTCGAAGGACAGGCGAGCATCCACCTCAGTGGAGATGCGGCCCGGGATCACTTTGAGGATTTCCTGACCCACCGCGACGCCAAAGCGGTCGCTGGCCAGGCCGACATCGCCCTTGCAGTCGCGGACGGCGGCGTTCAGCAGCTCGGCATAGGCCGGAATGGCGGCAGCCTTGAGGAGCAGGGAAGGGTTGGTGGTGGCGTCGACCGGTTTGACCCGGGCAATCGCTTCGAAGTCGCCGGTGTCGGCAACCACGGTGGTGAATTGTTTGAGTTGTTCCAGCTTGGAAGTCATGAGCGTGCTCTGTCCTATGGGTCTGACGACATTACCCGAGCGCTGACGGCCACTCAAGGGCATGTGGATGTATCGATTGCCCCGCTGGCAACAACCTGAAAACGGCTGTTTGAATGATCGGGGCGCGGTATCGATAGATACGATGCCAAATCGAAGCACAGGTTCAAAGCAACTGACTGTGGAATGTACGACCTATTCGGACTCCAGCTGTGTCCTGGCGGCCGATTCTGCCGGCTTGGGTTGCCCGTTCGAGGTCTGCAAACCGAAATTCCTCTCCCGGTCATTGCTCCCCGAATCACTGTTTTTCCATTCGTAAATCGACGTCAGCGGAATCTGCAGTCGTTTCACATCGGCAATGAACGCCGCGACCTTGGCGGCCTGTCCGTCGGTACCGCCGTTGGAGGCGAGTGCCGAGATGCCCCATTCGCTGATCACGCCCGGCAGATGAAAGTTCTGCTGGATGAAGCTCTGCGCATTGCTGATCTGTGTCGCGGTCATGCCATAGGGATGGTAGGAAATGGCGCTCAGGCATCGGGGGTAGGCACCGAGAATGCTGTTCAGTGCCACCGTCGAGGCAGAACCTGCACTCGGCGGCCGGGCAAAACCAAAACCGATCAGGGGAGTGGCCGGCGTCTGGCTTTGCAGCGTTTTGCACATGGCGCTCATGAACGGTGCAAACGTGGTGTTGAAGTTGCCCGTGGGCCAGTACGTGTCCAGATCCGGTTCATTCCAGATTTCAATCGCGACCAGCTGAGAACCGTAGCTCTGCTCCAGGCTGGTCACCGCGCCGGCAAATGCTGCGCCCGCCGTAGCAGGGTCCGCCGTCAGCGGTTTGGTGGCGCGTACTGTCATCAGCACCGGCAACCCGGCGGATCCGGCGGCGGCAAACGCATCACCGAGCTGTTTCTGATAGGCCTTGTCACCCAGGCTATCGCTCCACGCGCCCAGGCGCACGAAGCTGAAACCGGCTGCTTTTATCTGCGCGGCATCGGCGGCGGAAAAATTCTGGACTTTGACCTGAACACCGACCGTTCTGTGGGGGAGGGCGGGAAACAGCTCGCTGGCGTGGAGCGAAGGCGCTGCACTGAGCATTAACAGGGAAAGGGCGCCGAGACGTTTGATATGTGCTGATTTCATGTCTGCTCTCCTGATGAGAAATGACATCTAGCCAATGGTTATCTCGTTACTTTCATGCGACTCCGAAGTGGCTGAAAAGTGCACGAATGTTATTTTTTGTCGGAAAACTCCAAGTGTAAAAAGCGCCGAAAATCACAGTTATTTTTAGTCCGGTAATTCTGGTTGGGTGACTTTTATACCCCGTGGTACTTAATGCACCGGTACTAACAGGCGAATCTATTTCCGAGTGCAGGAAAGTCCGGTGGGTTCATTCCAGTTCACGGAGATGTTGGCCGATTGACATTACACGGGAAAGTAAACCTTGTTCAGAAAGATTCTTGTCGTCTGCGTCGGCAATATATGCCGAAGTCCGACAGCAGAACTATTGCTGCGTAACGCGTTGGCGCCCTCGACGATCACGGTGGCCTCCGCAGGCCTTGCCGCACGGGTTGGCGAGTCCATGGAAGTCAACGCCCGGCAGGTTCTGGAGGACCGTGGGCAGAGCGCCGAGGGGTTCAAGGCCCGCCAACTGACAGCGGACATCGTCAATGAATCAGACCTGATTCTGGTCATGGAAAAAGAACATGTAAAACAAGTACTGAAGATTGCCTCTCACGCCAGGGGCAAAGTGTTTCTTCTCGGCAAGTGGCAGAACGAGCGGGAAATACAGGATCCGTATCGTCAAGGGCAGGCCGCTTTTATACATGCCCATGCATTGATTGAAGATGCTGTTGGCTCATGGGTACAGCGCCTCGGGCATTGATGAACATTCTTCAGAACAGTGAATGGTAAGAAAGACTTATGCAGTTACCGTCAGTAGTCGGCACCCGTGACAACGATCAAGACAGTATTGATCTTCTCGGCATATTTGGCAGCCTGATAGATCAGAAGTGGTTGATCGGCGCTTTCACCGGCGCGTTCATGATGACCGGAGTTGCCTATGCGATTCTGGCCACGCCCGTGTATCTGGCCAACGCGCTGGTGCAGGTCGAGCCGAAGAAGAACGACATGCTCGGTTTTTCCGACCTCAACAGCATGCTGGGCGGCCAGTCTCCTTCCGTGACCGAGATCGGCATCATCAAATCCCGCGCAGTGATCGGCAAGACAGTCGATGATCTGCGCCTGGACATCGATGTCACGCCCAACACCTTCCCGGTGATTGGCGGTTTTCTCGCCCGTCGTTATCGCGGTGAAACCGAGCTCAGCGTCGCGCCGCCGCGTTTTGGTCTGAACAGCTACGCCTGGGGCGGTGAGCGCCTGGAGTTTGCCCGGCTCGATCTGACCAAGGAATTGCTGGGCAAGAAACTCAGCCTGATCGCCGGCGAGCAGCATCGCTTCCAGTTGTTCGATGACAACGACAACCTGCTGGCAGAAGGCGTTGCCGGCGAAGACTTCGCGCAGGACGGCGTAGAAGGGCAGATCACGCAACTGTTGGCCAACCCCGGCACCCGTTTCGAAGTGGTGCGCTACCCGCGGATCGTGACCATTCAGGGGTATCAGGATGCGCTGGATATTTCCGAGCAGGGCAAGGAGTCGGGGATCATCCGTCTGGCCCTGGCCAGCAGCGACGCCGCCGAAGCGGTGAAGATCCTCAACAAGATCGCTTCGCTGTACGTGGATCAGAACGTACGCCGCACCTCGGCCGAAGCCGCGCAGAGCCTGGCTTTCCTGCAAAGCCAGTTACCGCAGGTCAAACGCGATCTGGCCAAGGCCAGCGATGCGCTCAACGCTTACCAGACCCACGGCAAGACCGTGAACATCTCGCTGGAAACCCAATCGGTACTCGGCCAGTCCGTCGCCCTCGAAACGCGGATTTCCGAGCTGAAACTGCAGCAAGCGGAGATGGACCGCAAGTTCACCAAACAGCACCCGGCCTATCGTGCGTTGATGACCCAGATCGGCGAGCTGACCCAGCAACAGCGGTCGCTGGAAGGCAAGGTTCAGGACCTGCCGGCCACGCAACAGGAACTGCTCAACCTGACCCGCGATGTCGAAGTCGCTTCGCAGATCTACACCCAGTTGCTGAACAAGTCCCAGGAACTGGACATCATCCGCGCCGGCGCCGTGGGCAATGTGCGTCTGGTGGACTCGGCGGATGTCGACCTGACCAGTCCGGTCAAACCGAAGAAAGCCCTGATCGTGCTGATCGCGACCTTCCTCGGTGCCTTTGTCGGCGTGGCCCTGGTGTTGTTGCGTAAGTCCCTGAGCAAGGGCCTGGAGGGGCCGGAAGCCATCGAGCAGCTCGGTCTGCCGGTCTACGCCTCGATTCCCTACAGCGCCCTGCAACAGGAAGAGGACACCAAGAAAGTCCGGGCCAAGGTTACGGTGGACACCCCTGCGTATCTGCTGGCCCTGCGTAACCCGACTGACCTGTCCATCGAGTCGATCCGCAGCCTGCGCACTTGCCTGCATTTCGCGGCGCTGGATTCGACCAACAACCGCATCATGATTTCCGGCCCGAGTCCGCAGGTCGGCAAGACGTTCGTGTCTTCCAACCTCGCGGCGGTCATGGCCCAGAGCGGTCAGCGTGTGGTGCTCATCGATGCCGACATGCGCAAGGGGCATCTGCACAAGACGCTGAACACACCGATCACCAATGGTTTGTCGGACCTGTTGGTCAAGCGCTGCACCCTGGAGCAGGCGATCAACAAGGTCGAAGTCGACAACCTGCATTTCATCAGCCGTGGCCAGGTACCGCCCAATCCTTCTGAACTGCTGATGCACGCGAATTTCCGCGAACTGCTGGCGCAACTCAGCGAGCGTTATGACGTGGTGATTATCGACACGCCGCCGCTGCTGGCGGTGACGGATGCCGCGATTGTCGGTCGCGAAGCGGGCATCAGCCTGATCGTCGCGCGCTTCGGGGTGAACCCGGCCAAAGAGATCGAGCTGACGATTCGCCGCTTCGCCCAGAACGGCATCGAGTTGAAAGGCGCGGTGTTCAACGGCGTCGAGAAGCGTGCGGCCAGTTATTACGGCAATGGCAGCTACGGCTATTACAACTACGAATATGCGTCCGACAAGTCCTGAAAATCAGTGATTGTCCTTACCGGCAAGAAAGTGGGTGGGTTGTGAAAAAAATACTGCACGTGGCTGAAACGATAAAAGGTGGCGTCGCGACGGTGATCCGCACGATTTCGGCGTCCCCGGAAGATGCGCAGGCGAACTACGAGCTGGTGTATCTGGTGCCGCAGGATCAGGAAAAGGAACTGCACGGCATCGCCCCGCAGCAGATTCGCACTTTCGACCGAACCGGGCGCAACGTGTCGTCGTTGCTGCGTTTTGCCTGGCGACTGATGCAAGTGATGCTCAAGGAAAAACCCGATGTCGTGCACCTGCACAGCACGTTTTCCGGGGTGATTGGTCGTTGCGTGTGCGTGCTTTTGCGGCCGTGGCGCAAACCGAAAATCGTCTATTGCCCGCATGCCTTTTCGTTCCTGATGGAAAGCTCGCCGACCAAGCAGCAAGTCTATGCGTGGATCGAGCGCGTGTTGCAGAAGGTCACCGACACGATCATTTGCGTCAGCCAGTACGAGTTGGACAAAGCGGCGGCGTTCGGCATTGAGCGCAAGCGCATGCGCCTGATCTACAACGGCATTCATCCCAAGGATGACGAACGCAAAGCCGAAGATCCGCAGCCTATTCATCTGCTCTTCGTCGGTCGGCTCGACTATCAGAAAGGCTTCGACGTGCTACTCAAGGCCTACGCCAAGACCGGGCGCAACGATCTGAAACTGACGGTGGTCGGCAGTGCGGTCAACGAGGCGACGGTCGAGTGTCCGCCAATGGACGGCGTTCAATACCTGCCGTGGGTCACGCCCGCCGAGGTCAACGCGCTGTATCAACAGGCCGATGCGCTGATTGTTCCGAGTCGCTGGGAAGGCTTTGCGATGGTGCCGCTGGAAGGCATGGCGCTGGGCTTGCCGGTGATTGCCAGCGACTGCACCTCGCTGCCGGAACTGGTCACCCACGGGGTGTCCGGCTACGTGTTCCCCACCGGTGACCACCACGCGCTGGCCGATCGCCTGAAGCAGATCCAGAAACCCGCGTTGTCGGCCCTCGGCATCGAAGGCCGGCGCATCGTCCGCGAGCGCTTCAGCGCCGCGTTGATGATCCGCCAGACCTACGACGTGTATTCCGCTCCCTCTTATTAAGTAGAACGCCGCTCATGAACGTAACGATTTTGCATGGCTACAGTGCCTCCAATTCCGGTGATGGTCTGCTGGTCGATCTGGCCATTGCGCTGGTGCAGCGCAATTTTGGCGAGGACACCTCGATCAGTGTCGTGGCCTCCGATCCGGACTCTTTCAAGTACCTGCCGCACCCGCGCTTCGATGCGCCGGTCATGGCGGCCAAAGGGCTGGGTCGGGTCAAGCAGGCGGTGTTCCTCAATCAGTCCTATGCCGGGCTGGCGGACCTGTTGAAGAAAACCGATCTGATCGTCGGCGTCGGTGGCGGCTACATGCGCTCCAAAAGTGCCTTCGAACACATCAAGCTGAAACTGGGCCACGCCAAGCAATTGGAAACGGCGATCCTCAGCAAAGTCCCGTCGGTGTACCTGCCGCAAAGCATCGGACCGTTCCACGGCGACAGCGACAAGATCGTCGGGCACTACGCCAGCGCCGATGCGGTGTTCGTGCGCGATAACCGCTCTTCGGCATTGTTCGATGCCTGCGAAAATGTCTACCGCGCGCCAGACCTTGCGGTGCAGGCCCTGGCCGGCAAGATCCTTCAGCAACCCAAGTTCACCCGCTGCGCCTCGACGCCGGCCACGGTGTGCGTGGTGCTGCGTAAACCGCCGGCGTGGAGCAAGGAAAAGAAGCTCGCTTACGTGGCCAACCTCAAGGTATTGCTGCAGCGTTTGAAGAACAAAAGCAAAGTGGTCTGCGCGGTGCAGAGCGCTGTGCGCGGCAACGATGACGGCGCGTTCTATCGCGAACTGGGCATCACCGAAGACCTGCTGCCATTGAAGGCGACGCTGGCCAAATACCAACCGGACCTGGTGATTTCCGTGCGCCTGCACGGGGCGATCGAGTCGCTGCTGTCCGGGGTGCCCGCGTACCACATCAGCTACGAACGCAAGGGCTTCGGCGCCTATCAGGACATGGGCGTCGAAGACTGGGTGATCAACGGCGGCGACATCAATGTCGACACCATCATCGACACGGTTTTCGCGCCGGACGCGCTGTCGGATTTCGGCAAGCGCCTGACCGACACCTGCCGTGAAATCGAAGCCAAAACCGTGGCCATGGACGACATCATCAAGGGCGTCATTCGATGATATTCCGCTTGTTGCTGCGGGGCGGAGCACTGGGCGCGAAGTTCCTGCTGGTGCTCGCCATCACCCATTACCTCGGTTACGAGGCGCTGGGTTTTTACGGCGTGGTGGTCGCGGCGTCGTTGATCGCTTCGAAGTTCTACAGCGTCGGTTTCAGCTCCGAAATCAATCGGCTGATCAGTGTCGGCGGCAGTTCGAAACGTGTGGTGGACAAGGTTCTGCTGCTGTACCTGGCCGTGGGATTGGTGCTGTCAGTGGTGACGGTGCTGATCTATTCCCTGTTCCAGCAGGTCGAGGCGACGACGGCATTGATCGCCTGTGTGACGTTGGTACTGCTGACCGAACACCTGTCGTTCGAGATCAACTCGTTCGTGTTTTCCGCGCAGAAAGCCACGGCGGGTGCTCTGCTGTTCTTCATCAAGACTGGCCTCTGGGCGCTGCTGGCCGTGGGCGGGATGATGCTCGGCAGGGTGTCCGGAATCTCCAGCGTGTTGTGGCTGTGGGTCATCGCCAACGTGCTGGTGATCGTCGCCGGTTATCTGATTGTGGCGAACGTTCATCGTGGGCGCGAAGAGGGGGCGCTGGCGACGGCGACCGTGTGGAAAGCCGGGCTGCCGTTCTATCTGGGCACCGGTCTGATCGCGTTGAGTCAGTACGCCGAGCGCTTTCTGATCATCGATCTGGAACCCTACGCCAGCCTCGGTAAATACGTTTACGCCTGGTCGGCGGCCAACACTTTGCAGGCGTTGTCCTACGCGGTGGTGGCGGTGGTGGGCATTCCGGTGCTCGCCAAGCGTTATCAGGCCGATCAGCAACCGTTCACGGTGAGGCAGTTGTTCGTGAACAAATGGGTTGTGCGTTCGCTGGTGGTGTCGGCCGGGGTCGCGGTGGCGATTTATCTGTTCTTCAATGTCGTGCTCGATTACGTCGCAACGGCGGTGCCGCGTCCGGACAACGGAATCCTCGGCGTGCTGATCTTTTCCTTTGCCCTGCGCGCCATTGGCGACATCGTCTGGGGTGGCTTGATCGCGTCGAAAAATAGCCGGGTATCCCTCGCCAGCGCAGCCATTTGCCTGCTGATTTCGGTGCCGGTCAGCTACGTGCTGATCAAGCACTATTCGATCTATGGCGCAGCCTGGGGCAATGTCTTCGGGATCATCGTGCAGCTCGGCGTGATCGCGCTGCTGACCCGTGCGACGCGCGCGAAAAAGGCTGTCGTGTCATGGGCCTGAAACTGCCGTGCATCGAGTTTCGCGGCAGGAAACTCGATTCGTCGCTGTCGTTCCTGATCCTGTTCACCGGGCTGTTTCTGTCGGTGGCCATGCCGCTGCTGATCCCCCGCGATCCGGGCCCGGATGCGATGACGTTATGGTCGTCCTATGCCCGGGCCGATAACTGCAATTTCTGGAACCCGTTCTCGCCGGATCGCTCGTCCTACGAGTGTTCGGCGTTCCTGTTGCGGCCCACCGGGATCAACCTGACCAACGCCTGGGCCTACGGGATGTTCTGCAACTTCTTCCTCACGGCGATTCCCGTGGTGGTGTTCCGGCGCATGCCGTTGGCGATCTTCGGCACGCTGTGTCTGTGGGGTATCGTCCGCTCGTTTTTCCTGGAAAACCTGACCAAGGAAATCATCGTGTCGGTGGCGGTGCTGAGCATTCTGTTCAGCTCGCTGACGCGCAAATATCGCGGAGGATTTTTCCTGTCGGCGGTGATCTACGGCGTGCTGATCCGGCCCTACTGGATTCTGTTTTCGCTGTCCTGGGTCGGCGTCTGCATGATGAAGAAATACGTGTCGCGCATGACTTTCTTCCTGATGCTGTTCCTGTTCTACCTGGCGGTGGCCATGGCGATTCAGCTGGCGCTGGGCTTTCCGGTGTCGTCGATTCGCGCCAGCAACAACGAGCTGCGCACGGCGGGCGAGGAGGGTTCCAAATCGCTGATCGTCTCGTGGCTCAGCGGCAGTGACTTCGTCTCGCAGGCACTGGACTCGATGATCATTTTCTTCCGGTTGTCGTTCCCGGTGGAGTTGATCCTGCTGTCCGGGCCGGGTCAGGTGATCTTCGTGGCGTTGATGATCATGACCGCGCTGCTGCTGTTCAAAGTCATCACCTCGACCGATTACAAAGGCGCGCCGATCCAGACCAAACCCAAGGAGCTGATCGCGATTCCCCTGGCGTTTCTGCTGGTTCAAGGCTTGTTCGAACCGGACTTCGGCTCGTTCGCCCGGCACTTTTCGATGGTGGTGCCGGTGCTGTTCGTGGGCCTGGGGTTGATGCTGCGGGCGAACAAACCGGTACGGGTCGAATCAAGAATTCTGAATTGAGACGGGTGTTTTATGTCGAGCAAGAAAAAGTCGCTGGAGATCGAAACCCTGCGCGGTCTGGCGTGCCTGCTGCTGGTGCTCTATCACGTGATCGGCCCGTTGGGCGGCGGTTTGAAGATCGACATCGGCTCACCGTTCCGGGTGATCGCCGATTCGATGGTGTACGTACGCATGCCGCTGTTCACCTTTATCTCGGGCTACATCTATTCGATCTACAAGATTCGCGGCAATGACTTTTCGGCGTTCTTCACCGGCAAGGTGCGGCGGCTGATCGTGCCGCTGTTTTGCGTCGGCGTGCCGTTTTCCGTGTTGCAGGCGGTGGGGCCGGGCGTGAACAAGGACGTCGGTGTGATCGATGCGTTGTTGTCGTTCTTTGTGCCGATCAACCACTTCTGGTTCCTGCAGGCGGTGTTCATCATCTTCATGTTTGTCGGCCTGCTGGAATGGCGTGGTTGGCTGCGTTCGGCGACGCGTCTGTACCTGCTGTTCGCGTTCTCCGCCGCGGTGTTCCTGCTGCCGCCGTTCAAGTTCGATGCGTTCGGCATCAATGGTGCGACTTATCTGTTGCCGTTCTTTGTGGCCGGGATGATTGGCCAGGAAAATGTCAGCGCTTTGAAGCAGCGATTCAAAGTTGTCGGCCCTTTGGTGTTCGTGCTGATTTCGTTGACGCTGCTGTACATTGCGGCGCTGGATCGTGAGCTGATCATCGATCGCCGCAGCCTGATCGGCCTGACGGTGGGTTGTGTGTCCTGCTTTGCGCTGCTGTCGAGTGACATGCGCTCGAAGGCGCTGACCTGGCTCGGTGGTTACTCTTACGCGATTTTCCTGTTTCATGTGCTGTTCGCCGCGACATCGCGTTCGGTGCTCGGACGCCTGGGCATCAAGGACGAAAGCGTGCTGGTGTTTTGCGGCGTGGCTTGCGGGTTGCTCGGGCCGGTGTTGCTGTCGACGATCTTCAGCCGGTTCAACTTCACTTCGGTGCTGTTTCTGGGCGAGCGTGCGGCGGCGAAAAAACCGGCGGGGAACGTCTCCCCGGCGCAAGTCTCGGCTAAAGGAAGTGCGTGATGGTTGCAGTGGATGACGCAGCGCCGGTTGCGGCATCGGTGGTCGAAGTCGGCGACGCTCGCGAGCGCTTTGCCCAGTGGCGCGAAGGCAAGGGCGGGAAGGTTCTGTCGGTCTCGGTGATCGGCGACAGCTACAGCGCCGGGCAGGATTTCTATCTGAACAAACTGGTGCAGCGGCTGGTCGGGGAGGTCGGTTTTGCCGGCCCCGGTTATGTCGGCTTCAATCATGGTGCAGCGCTGGGCGGCAGCCATTTCAAATACACCCGCAGCAGCGAAAAGTATTTCGGCGGCGACTGGCAGGTGTCGAGCCTTGGCCAGGCCAGCCCCGACAGCCGTACCGTGACTGGCGGCCCCGGTGCATGGCTGCAGGTCGATGCTCATCCGAGTGAAGCGATAAACACCGCCGTCACCCAGGCCAAGTTGCTCTACCTCGGTAACGGCGAATCCAACGAAATCCGCTATCGCTGGGCACCCTCGCAATCCTGGCAGCCGTTGAAACTGAGCGGTACGGGAGTCCAGGAAGTCCCGCTGTCAGGCGCATCCGCCGCAACGGACTGGAACTTCAGGCTGGAAGTGGTGAAGGGCACGCCAACGCTTTTCGGCTTGTGGATGAGCAACGATCAGGCCGGTTTGCGAGTGTCGAAACTGGCGGCGTCGGGTGCGGCCTCTGCCGATTTCTATCATGGTGACGGTCAGTGGCAGGCGCAGTGGAAAGCGGTGGTCTCGAAGATTCCGGCGGACATCTATCTGATCATGCTCGGTGGCAACGATCAGGGTTTCGGGGTGAAGCCCGAGCAATACCTGAAAAACGTTCAAGGCCTGGTCGGGATGATCCACGAGATTCAACCGGCCGCGAGCGTCAACCTGATCATGCGCCAGGACACCACGCGCTCCAGTGCCTATCCGATGTCGGCGTATGCGCAGCTACTGGAACCCTGGGCCCGCGCGCAGCATCTGGGTTACGCCAATCTGCAATGCGCGTTCGGTACGGACGTCAAACGTTACGCGGCGGCGATGATCGGCCCGGACAAGATACATCCGGTGCCGGCCACGGGGGGGAAGGTGATTGCCGATTACTTCTACCGGATGATCGTCGGCGGCAACCACGGAGGTTCCTGCGGCGCCGCCTCTGAATAAGGGCTCAGCCCTTGTCGAAGTTGTCCACGTGACCCAGAAGCTCTGCGGTCTTCTGTGGCATCAACTGCGTCACGCAACGGGTTTCCACGGTGATGATGATCGCCGGGTCGTTGCAGCAGATGCGCACCCGGAATCGCCAGTCGCTGAAAATCACTTTCAGGCCGTCGCGGTCATCGACCTCCAGCGCCTGCTCGCCGTAGATCCGTTTCAGATGGGCGAGCAGGGGATACGGATCGCGGACTGGCCGGCGGATGTCCCCGGATGAGGGGAACATGCCGATCCGCTCCACCAGCAGGATAGTCCCGAGCCAGGATTCGTTGGCGCTGGGCAACGGCTGATGACGAGACAACCAGCTCATCACCCCGAGGTTGTCCACCTCCCGTTCAATGTCTGTCGAATGTTGTGCGATGTTCATGGTTGCCTCGTCGGATGTGCGCGGGGACCGTTCAACGGCCCTTGAGGTAGACGTTCTCGTAGCAGAAGTTGGTCGCCTGGAGGTAACCCTCGGCGTCGCCGCAGTCAAAGCGCAGACCCTTGAACTTGTAGGCCAGCACGCAACCGTTCTGCGCCTGTTTCATCAGTGCGTCGGTGATCTGGATCTCTCCGCCCTTGCCTGGCTCGGTGTCGGCGATCAGGTCGAAGATGTCGGGCGTCAGGATGTAGCGGCCGATGATCGCCAGGTTCGACGGAGCGTCTTGCGGCGCGGGTTTTTCCACCATGTGGTTGACCCGGTAGATGCCCTCGGAAATCGCCTCGCCGGCGATCACGCCGTACTTGTGAGTCTGGTCCCGCGGGACTTCCTGGATGGCCACGATCGAGCAGCGGAATTTCTTGTAGAGCTCGATCATCTGGGTGAGCACGCCGTCACCTTCCAGGTTCAGGCACAGGTCGTCGGCCAGGACCACGGCGAAAGGTTCGTCGCCGATCAGCGGGCGGCCGCTGAGAATCGCGTGACCCAGGCCTTTCATTTCCACCTGGCGGGTGTAGGAGAAGGTGCAGGTGTCGATCAACTCGCGAGTGCCGGCCAGGAACTTCTCTTTCTCGGTGCCGCGAATCTGGTGTTCGAGTTCGTAGCTGATGTCGAAGTGGTCTTCCAGTGCGCGCTTGCCCCGCCCGGTGACGATTGCCATGTGCTGCAGGCCGGCGTCCCGTGCCTCTTCAACGGCGTACTCGATCAACGGTTTGTTGACGATCGGCAGCATCTCTTTGGGCATGGCTTTGGTGGCCGGCAAGAAACGCGTGCCATAGCCGGCAGCGGGGAACAAACATTTACGAATCATAGAAGTTTCCTGGACATTCATGGCATACAGCCATCGGTTACATTGCAATAAGGAAAAGTTGCAAGTTGATGAAGCTGTACTTTAATACCTGAGTCAGGTTGTAAGTGACAACGTTAGCTTAGTGTAAAGCGGGCTAATGTTATTAGATGTCGGTTTGATAAATAACAGTTATTTTTAGTCGGTATCTGTCGATAGTGGTGAAAGTGCGAGAGTGCTAATAAGTACCTAGCAATACAGTTTGGCCTTTAAAAATATTTTTGGCCAGTGATGGAACTGTTTTTGTTTTGGATTGTTGTCGCCTTGTTTGTGTGAAGCAAGACACACATTAAACAAATGAGGCTTGACACGCTAGTTGGCACTTTTCCCACTATGGACCGCGCTATGAAGATTCTGGTAACAGGTGGCGCCGGGTATATCGGCTCGCACACCACACTCGCATTGCTTGAAGCAGGTTATGAAGTTGTCGTTCTGGATAATCTTTGCAATAGCAGCGACGCGGCACTGCACGCGGTGGAAGGCATTTGCGGCAAAAGTGCAGTGATGATTCGCGGCGATGTCTGCGACCGAGTGTTACTGGACCGGATATTCCAGCAGCATTCGATCGACGCCGTCCTGCATTTTGCCGGGCTTAAAGCAGTCGGCGAGAGCGTGCGCAAGCCGCTCGAGTATTATGAGACCAACGTCAGCGGCAGCATCACGTTGTGCCAGGCGATGGCAGCGGCGGGGGTCTTCCGGCTGGTGTTCAGCTCCTCGGCCACGGTGTACGGCGAGCCTGAGCAGATGCCGATCCGCGAGGATTTTCCTACCGGCATTCCGACCAATCCCTACGGCCAATCCAAGCTGATCGTCGAAAACGTCCTGCGCGACCTGAGCCAGGCCGAGCCGCGCTGGAGCATCGCGCTGCTGCGTTACTTCAACCCGATCGGCGCTCACGACAGCGGCCACATGGGCGAAGACCCGAGCGGCATCCCCAATAACCTGCTGCCCTACATCAGCCAGGTTGCGGTCGGCAGCCTGCAGGAACTGTCGATCTTCGGCGACGATTACCCCACGGCAGACGGCACTGGTGTGCGTGATTACATCCACGTCGTCGATCTGGCGGACGGTCACCTGAAGGCCTTGCAGGCCATCGACGGGCGCACCGGCATTCATACCTGGAACCTCGGCACCGGCGACGGCTACAGCGTGATGCAGGTGCTACGAGCGTTCGAACAGGCGTGCGGGAAACCGGTGCCATTTCGGGTGATGCCACGGCGTTCGGGCGATATTGCCGAGAGTTGGGCCGACGCTTCCAAGGCGGAAAAAGAACTGGGCTGGAAAGCCACGCGCAACTTGCAGGACATGGTTACCGATACCTGGCGTTGGCAATCGAACCACCCCAAGGGTTACCTGGAATGATGGCCATTTAGTCCAATGTTATTTTCGGTCAGGTTGTTAGATATCGTCGGGAAATTACACTGGCAATGCCTTTTGCAAGTCCGTAGATATAACCTGCCGTTCGACTTTATCAGTTGCTTCTGACTGTGAAAGAACAGCGGATCTTGTTCGCGCTTTTTGCGACTTGAACTCTACCACCTCTAACGGAACACCCGATGTAACGGTGCAATGTTAGAAAGGAGTTGATATGAAAAAAGTGATGGCGATTGCCTTGTTGACGATGTTGAGCAACTGGGCATCCGCAGCTGAAGCGCCGCTTACTGCGGTGACCAATGTATCGGGTAGTGTCGCGGCTTCTACAGCGCCTGCTGCCAGTACTGCAATGGTTGCCAGTGCCGTAGCGGCGTCCAACAGTGGTGGAAGTGCCAACGGCGGTACAACGGGTACCACCGGTACCACGGGTACAACCGGCACGCACAACTAACTGAAGTAACTGTTGGTGCAGTACATGGTCGCCCGACGAAAGTCGGGTGACTTTGTTTTGGATTCGCCCTTGAATAGCGTAGTGCCATTATGACTCGTAGTTTTTCTCTTTTAATGCTGGCAAGTCTCGCTCTGCAAGGTTGCATGTTTTCCCCCGGTCAACACCTGAGCACCTTTGGCATCACCCGCCAGGGCGCCAGTGAAAGCAGCCGGGTCGAGTTGATTCCGATCACGCCCAAGCTGATTTCCATGAACCGGGCCACGCAGAAGCGTGAGTCGGTACCGCCGGAATTGCTGGCGACGCCTGCCGAATACCGCATCGGCAACAACGACGTGCTGTACATCACGGTCTGGGATCACCCCGAGCTGACCGCGCCGTCGGGCGCGCAGCAGCAGATCGACGCCAACGGCCGTCTGGTGCGCTCCGACGGCACGCTGTATTACCCGTACATCAAGGAAGTCCAGGCCGCCGGCCGGACCATCCAGCAACTGCGCGACGACATCGAGCAACGGCTGTCGGCGTTCATCGCCGAGCCGCAAGTGGATGTCGCCGTGCTGCGCTTCGCCAGTCAGAAGGTGGTGGTCACCGGCGCCGTCGCCAAGGCCGGCCCGCAGGCGATTTCCACCAACCCGCTGAGCGTGGTCGAAGCCCTCGGTTCGGCGGGCATCGACACCAATAATGCCGACCTGTCCGGGTTGTTGCTGACGCGCAATGGGCGGGTCTATCCGCTGAATCTGGATACCCTCAATCAACAGGATTCCGAGTTGCAGAATGTCTACCTCCAAGGTGGCGACAAACTGTATCTGCCGTACAACGACAACAAACGCATCTACGTGATGGGCGAAGTCAACCAGCCGCGCGCCCTGAGCTTCAAGACCGCGACCATGAATCTGTCCGACGTGCTCGGATCGGTCGGCGGCCTGAGTCAGACCACTTCCAACGGCAACGCCGTGTACGTGATTCGCGGGGTGGAAAACCTCGATGTGGAGCCGGCAAAAATCTATCAACTGGAAGCCGAATCTCCCACCGCTATGGTCCTCGCCACGCACTTTGAAGTGCGCCCCCAGGACGTCGTTTATGTAGGGCCTGCCAACGTGACTCGCTGGAACCGCCTGATCAGTCAGTTGGTGCCATCGGCATCGATTGTCGGAACCGGTGCTTCCGCTGCGAAGAACTGGAGCGAATTCACCAACAACAGCAAATAAGGCCGGCCGACTGTGAAAACGTTGAATGTTGGCGTCTGCCTGATGGCGGCCTTGTTGCTGTGTGGCTGTAATCCGTTGATGGTTGCTTCTGTGACCAACCTGAAGTCGGCGGTGGTCGGCCCGGATGATATTGACGTGACGCCGGCCCAGGTGGCCGAGGTCAACTATCCCCAGATCAAACTGACCACGCCGTCCGGCTCCGGCGTTTTGGCGCTGGTGCGTGAACGCGAAAACCTGCAGTTCTGGGTTGCCTCGGGCAAGCAGGTCCTGCTGCTGCGCGACGGTCTCGTCGTGCGCACCATCGGCCTGGGCGCAGAAGGCGACCTGGACGGCACGCGGCTGTCCGATGCATCGCCGTTCAAGCGCGGTCTGCAGAACGTTGCCGATGGCCATACCAGTCAGCGCTGGATCGATCTCTACAAGGGCCAGGAAGTCGGGTTGATCGTCAACAGTCGCTTCACCCGAAAATCCGTGGAAACCCTGAAGATTCTCAACAAGGAATACGCCGTGCTGCGTGTCGATGAGCGTATCGACGTCCCGGCCATCGGCCTGCGGGCGACCAACCGTTACTGGGTCGATCCGGTTGACGGTTTCATTGTGCAGAGCGAGCAGCAACTGACCTCGCAACTGCGAGTGAAGATCGTGCAACTGACCCCTGATCGCAGGCACGTGCCATGAAGCGCTTGAGGGTTCTGTCGGCGAGTTTGATGTTGCTCGCCGGAGCAAGTCAGGCGGCAGTCACCGTCACCGGCGATGTCGCCAACCCGGGGCCGGTGGCGTTGCCGCCGGGTGGCCGATTGACCGATGTGATCAGCGAGGCCGTTCCTAATGCCGAGGGTTACTGGCTGGCCGGTGTGCTGCTGCGACAGTCGTTGCTGGAAGAGCA
This sequence comes from Pseudomonas sp. SDO52101_S400, assembly GCF_054071635.1. Classification (NCBI taxonomy): domain Bacteria; kingdom Pseudomonadati; phylum Pseudomonadota; class Gammaproteobacteria; order Pseudomonadales; family Pseudomonadaceae; genus Pseudomonas; species Pseudomonas sp. SDO52101_S400. The sequence goes on from NZ_JBSVWF010000033.1 coordinate 42,100, forward strand.
GACCCGGCTCAAGGTCGGCGTGCTGTTCGATCTGGACGTGTTGCAGCGCATGGCCGACTTGTTCGATCGGCCGAGCCGCAAAGCCCTGGCGGTGCGCATGGCCGAGGATGTCCGGCAGATGCCGGTCACCGGACGCCAGATCGCGGATCTGGACCCGGTGGCGCTGGAAGTCGGCTTCGCCCGCAACATTCGTCTGGACGATGGCGATCGCCTGATCTATCCGCAGCGGGTCGATGAAGTGCAAGTGCTGGGCGCCGTTGCCGGCACCTGCCGGCTGCCTTATCAGCCGCTGCTCGAAGCCCGTGAATACCTGAGCGGCTGTGTGCTGCTGGAGGACGACGCCGACGCCGATTACCTGTGGCTGATCCAGCCCAACGGGGTTTCGCGGCGCGTCGGCATTGCCCACTGGAATCGCGAGAGCGGGCAGTTTCCCGTTGCCGGCAGCAAGATTCTGGTGCCGTTGAAAAACGATGATCTGGATCCGCCTGTCCCTGAACTGAATCAGCAGTTGGCCGAATTTATTGCCACGCAGTTGGCTGAGGTGGTTCGTTGAATTTGCGTTTTGCAGCTGTGTTGTTATTGCCGTGCGGGCTGGCCCATGCGGAGCCGCGTATTACCCAGGGCGATTTCGGTGGCACCGGTCTGTTGCAGACCCCGACCGCGCGCATGGCCCCGGCCGGCGAGTTGAGCGTCAATGCCAACCGCACCGAGCCTTACAGCCGCTACAGCGTTTCGTTGCAGCCGCTGGACTGGCTCGAAGGCTCCTTTCGCTACACCGCCATCACCAACCGCCCTTACGGCCCCGAATCAATGAGCGGCAACCAGAGCTATAAGGACAAGGCGGTCGACGTCAAAGTCCGGCTCTGGGAGGAAACCCATTGGGCGCCCGACGTCTCTCTGGGCTTCCGAGACGTCGGCGGTACGGGTTTGTTCGCCAGTGAATTCCTGGTGGCCAACAAGCGCTTCGACAACCTGGATTTCAGCGCCGGCATTGCCTGGGGTTACATCGGCAATCGCGGCGACGTCGACAACCCGTTGGGCTATCTCGATGATCGTTTCAAGACCCGGCCAGCGATGGAAGGCACCGGTGACGTCAACGCCGGCTCGTACTTTCGCGGCCAGCCATCGTTCTTCGGCGGCGTGAGTTACCAGACACCCTGGGATCGCCTGAGCCTGAAACTCGAATACGAAGGCAACGACTACAAGCATGAGCCCAAGGACAATGTGATCAAGCAGGACTCGCCGATCAACCTTGGCGCGGTGTTCAAGGTGACGGATTCCCTCGACGTCAGCGCGGCGTGGGAACGGGGCAATACGGCGATGTTCGGCGTCACGTTCCACACCAATTTCGTAAGCCGCAAAGCCCCGGCCAAGACCTTCGATCCGCCACCGGAACCACTGCCGGCGAAGGCGCCAAGCACGTCGCTGGATCAGGTCGACTGGGCCAACGTCTCGCAGCGCTTGCAGCAAAACGCGGGCTATCAGGTCGAGCGCATCACCCAGCGCGATTCCGAGTTGATCGTGTACGGCGAACAGCAGCGTTATTTCCATTCGGCGAAAGCGGTGGGGCGTGCGAGCCGGATTCTGGACAACAGCGTCAACGACGACATCAACTGGTTCACCGTGGTCAACAAGCGCTACGACCTGCCGCTGGAAGAAACCAGCGTGCCGCGCCAGACCTTCCGCGAAGTGATCAACAACGAGGAGCCGCTGCAAGCGTTGCACCGCACTACCGAGGTCAACCCGGCGATGCCGCACAACGAGAAAACTCTCTACACCCAGGCGCCGCAGCACTTCAGTTATGGCGCTGGTCTGGGCTTCAAGCAGAACGTCGGCGGCCCGGATGGCTTGCTCTATCAGTTCAGTGCCGACCTCGACGCCGAGTTCCGCTTCAACCGCAACACCTGGTGGAGCGGCATGCTCAGCCAGAACCTGGCGAACAACTTCGACAAGTTCAAATACGATGCACCCAGCGGCTTGCCGCGTGTGCGTACGGACCTGCGTCAGTACCTGACCACGTCCGACACCACCATGCCGCTGTTTCAGGTCAGCCACGCCGAGCAATTGGACAAAGACTTGTACGGCATGGTCTACGGCGGTTATCTGGAGTCGATGTTTGCCGGGGTGGGCGGCGAGGTGCTGTTCCGTCCGACCGGGGAACGCTGGGCGATCGGTGCAGACCTGAACTATGTGCGTCAGCGTGAATTCGATCAGGGTTTCGGTCTGCGTGATTATTCGGTGCTGACCGGTCATATCACCGGCTATACCGATCTGCCTTACGAAACGCTCGCGGCGGTCAGCGTCGGGCGCTATCTGGCGGGCGACTTTGGCGGCACGCTGGATATCTCCCGGGAGTTTTCCAACGGCGTGCGCTTCGGTGCCTGGGCGACCATCACCACCGCCGGCAGTGCGGAATATGGCGAAGGTAGCTTCGACAAGGGCATTTACCTGTCCATCCCGTTCGACGAGATGATGAGCATGTCGACCATGCGCCGGGCCAACCTGGTCTGGGCGCCGCTGACCCGTGACGGCGGTGCGAGGCTTAATCGCAGCTTCCAGCTGCACTCCATGACCGATAGCCGCGAAGACGACATGTTCTATCGCAACTTCGGGAAGATTACCGAGTAAGCCCGGGAGACTGGGAAGTCAAAATGGGAGCCTGTCGGCTCCCATTTTGGTTTGTGGTGGATGGCCGTCTTGATCCATCCAGCACAACCGACGGAACGGGCGTGTTCCGGGTGAGGAGATTGGCAAGTCCGAGCCCGTTGCTGAACGACCCGACGCTTTCGCGGGCAAGCCCGCTCCCACAGGGATCCGGGAAGTGCTGCAAATTGCGGCATCATCCAAAAACTGTGGGAGCGGGCTTGCCCGCGAAAGCGTCAGTCCTGTCGACATCCATGTTGACTGATTCATCGAAATCGCCAGCCGCCCCAGTCCCCAAATCCCGCCCACAAAAAAGGGGACTTTCGTCCCCTTGCGGTGTTGCTTACCGAGCTCTGTGTCTCAGTAAATATCCTTCGACAACAGGGTAAACGGCGTCTTCACCAGGATCTTCACATCCAGCCACAGCGACCAGTTGTTGATGTACTTGAGGTCAATCTCGACACGCTTTTCCATCTTGTCCAGGGTGTCGGTCTCGCCGCGGCAACCGCTGATCTGCGCCAGGCCAGTAATACCCGGTTTGATTCGGTGACGCGCCATGTAGGCGAGGATTTTCCCCGAGTAGTAGTTGTTGTGCGCCACGGCGTGCGGGCGTGGGCCGACCAGTGCCATGTGACCTTGCAGCACGTTGAACAGTTGCGGCAGCTCGTCCAGCGAAGTGCGGCGGATGAAGCGCCCGACTGCGGTGATGCGCGAGTCGTTGCGGCTGGCCTGTTTGACGTCGCGGTCATCGTGCACGCGCATCGAGCGGAACTTCCAGACCTGAATCACCTTGCCGTTCCAGCCATGGCGATCCTGCTTGAAGAACACCGGGCCCGGCGAGCTGAGCTTCACCGCCAACGAGATCAGCAGCAGCACCGGGCTCAACAGGATGATGGCCAGCAGCGCGACGCTTTTCTCCATCAGGCTCTTGCTCAGGGCGGCGGTCGGGCGGCTGGTCAGCGGGCTTTCATTGAGGTAGATCGCCGGCAGGCCGTCCACAACCTTCACCGAGTGATTGAGCAGCGTCAGGCTGTTGAGGTCCGGCACCCAGACCACGTCGACGTTGGCATCCAGCAGATCGACATACATCGCTTCGATCTTCGCCGCTTCGGACAGCGACAGCGTGATGTACAAACGACGGATATCGTGGCGTTTGATCAGTTCCAGCAGGTTTTCCTGATCGCCGACGACGCGCGGTGCGTCTGCGTCCAGGGAGGGCAGGGTGCCGTTGCTGACCAGACCTACCAGCGGCAGGTTTTCGTGTTCACTGAGCTTCTTCGCCAGGCCCAGGGCCAGTTCGCCTGTCCCTACAATCAGGGTCTTGTGCTCGCTTTTGCGTGAGCGCTGGTAGTACTTGGAGAACGCATGCAGCGGCGCATACAGCAACGCCTGTCCGAGGAAGCCGTACACCGCCCAGTCAAGGATCACCTGGCGCGAAAACAGCTCATCGGCCTTGCAGATGAACGCGATGAAGGTCAGCCCGGCCATGGTCATCGACCAGCCCATCAGCAGCCGTCCGAGACCGGTCAGGTAGTTGTCGCGCTTTCGGTAGGCGCCGCTGAACGTATAGGCCGGAACCGACGCCAACACGGCCAGCATGGTGCACATCCGGTAATAGAACTCGACCGTTCCCGTGTGCTGCTCAGCCAATATAAATAGCAGTGAAACAATAAAGCACTGTGCCAATGCCCATTGGCCCCAGAAGGTAAGTCCCTTGAGGCCGGTGTTTCGGTTGATACGTAGAGTGAGATCCATATGCGATATCCCCAAAAGACTTCCATTCAGGTTTCGACAGTTGAAATCCGAGTTGTTAAGCAGAGTTGTTTTTGTTTTAGGTGCCCATGTTCTGAGGTAACAACATCGGTATGCCGAACTGTCGTCAATCAATAGACTAAGTTATTGGGGAAGAAGCTGTCTGACGAGTTCTAACAAGATGGCAAAGTGCCAACCAATTGAATTGAAGAATATCAAACGTTAGAAAAGGTCGAAGGGCGGAGGGTTAATAAACCCTGTTGTGTTTGCTATCGTAGGAAGGGTGAGGAGGGAGGCATTACTGACAAAGGAGGGTTAAACCAAGCAAAGTGCTTTTTTATTTTTGTAATTGCACTTGCTTCTGTTCATTGATATGGAGGCTGTGCTTATGCAACAACTTCCTGGATCAGGCAGTAACCGCGATTGCGGACCGCGCGAAACAGTCGTTCGCCGTTGCTGGCACTTTTGAACTTGTCTTGAAGACGGCTCAGGCACATCTCCAGACCACGATATTGTTCCGGTTCCCGGCCGATGCTGAGAATCAGATCGTCGCGACTGACAACGCGCTCTTCATGGTGCAGCATTTTCCTGACCAATGCGGTTTCGAGGCCGGTAAGACTGATCTCGATATCCTCCCGGACGAGTACGCCTTGATCATTGTCGAGGTGCCAGGCTTCTGTGACCGGAGGACGAGTTTCATTGACGTCCGACGTTATTGCCTGGGTGTTCTGGAATGAATGAATAGATTGCGCAGCCAGCCATTCAGACTCGAGGGTGGCCAATATTCGCTGTGTATCATGTTCAATACTGCGAGCGACGCTTTTCCTTGTGCCGCGTGGGTAAGTGAACTCCATCAGCGTGGGAGTGGAAGAGGGCGAAGCAACACCTTCAACAAACATCTGTGCCTGAGACGTACCAAACGAATTGAAACGCTCACTGGAGAGAATGCTCTCGAGTTCGCGCTGCGACGCGGAATTGTTCGTCACGACAACAAAATATTTTCTTGGGAGGGTTGTACTGGTTTCCATGTCTCTCTCCTGAATAACGCACCAAATTTGGCTAAAAGGTAATCGGCAGACGAGTTATAACGCGTTCGGAAATAATCGACAGGCAGGGTCTGGGCCCAATTATGGCCCGCGATAAGTTCCACTGGGTCTGCTTTTAGAGTAATGATTTATTGTTATGTTTAAGTGTTGCAGCGCTCATTCAATTGACAGCTTTTTATTGGATAGGTGTTGCGAATAAAACGGTGAGACGTTGGATTTTCATAGCGTTGCATCAGACGTTCCCTCGTATGCTGCAAATGATGATTTCCTGACTCAGGCGGTCGAGATCAACCCCCTCATCAGGCGGTAGCCATACCCGCGAATGCTCTGGATGGCGTTCGTACCGTACACGTCCTTGATTTTCCCACGCAAGCGGCTGATGGATTTTTCCAGTGCGCGAGGGTCGTAGAAATTGGTGTTGAGCCCCATGATGCTGGCGATTTCATCATGGCTGAGGATGTGATTACTGGTTTGCGCAAACGCTTCCAGAATCTTCATTTCGGCAAAGGATATGTCCAGTTTCTTGCTGGTATCCGACAGGCAGATTCGAGTGGGGTCCAGCACCAGATCTATATCCCTGAGCCATTCTTCACTGCTGAAGAACTCACCGAACAATTCGGCGCCTTCGTCGGCAAGCGTATTGAGCTTGATACAGAAGTCGGCCCCCGCAAGATGGTATTTGATCTTGCTGTAGGCGCCGCGACCGGTAATGACCGCACAAATGATCGGCTTCAAGTTGTCGGCACGCAGGTTTTCCACCAGCGCCAGGTTGTCTTCAAGTGCCTGGGGAGTGTCGATGATGATGAAGATGGCTCGATAGGAGCCGTGATATTCATTTTGCTGATATGAACTAGTGAAGGAGTTGGCCTCTAGAGCCAGATCGGTCTGCACATGCTGCGCGATCAACGCTCTAAAATGTTCAGCCACAGCGCGTGTGCGAGCCAGAGTGAGAACGCCTGGCTCGTTGTTTGTCCGGTGTGGGCTTCTAGTCGCCAAGTTCCCTGTAAGCATGATGCGTTGACTCGAAAAAGTGCTGACATCGGGATGTTAAAGCACCGGTTCTCATCTGTGACTGACAATTGGTAACATTTACGCGGTTTTTAGACGTGGCTCCCGAGTTTTCTAACAATAATTAAGCTTTTCAAGCTTTTAGTTGATTTTCTCGGGGCTGTGAACTAACGAAACGAAGGCCGTTAGATGGTGGCGATGTGCAATGGTGCCACTATTTTGTAACTATGGCGACCACTTTTATGTCCTATGGCCACTATTGATCGCTGCTTGATTCAGGGGAATGTGAGCTGGGTCACATTTTAGGGGGCGACGAATTTTTTTGCCACTAAGAGAGCAAGTTCACAGACGGACGATTATTAACATGGCTTGAGTGTGTCTTTTGATAAGACATATTCTCCGTCACCCAATCGGGCAATGGGACTGGATCTACCCATTGTTTAATTTCAGATACCCAATGCCTGAATGCAGTTGACCGGGCGCTCTTTTCGAGCGTTCTGACGGAGGATTAATGGATTTACTGACCTTGTTCAAGGTGTTGGTTTTAGGTGCGGTAGAAGGTCTCACCGAGTTCTTGCCCATCTCCAGTACGGGCCACCAGATTATCGTTGCCGACTTGCTCGACTTCGGTGGCGAACGTGCAATGGCGTTCAACATCATTATTCAACTGGGCGCCATTCTTGCCGTCGTCTGGGAATTTCGCCCGAAGATCTTCGAGATCGTCAAAGGCCTGCCGACCCAACGCAATGCACAACGCTTCACCCTTAATCTGATGATCGCGTTCTTCCCGGCGGTCGTCCTGGGCGTGTTATTTGCCGACGCGATTCATCATTACCTGTTTAACCCGATCACCGTTGCTGTCGCTTTGGTGGTGGGCGGTATCGTGATGTTGTGGGCCGAACGTCGGGATCATGTGGTGAGCGTCGAGCACGTCGACGACATGGCCTGGTCCGATGCGCTGAAGATCGGTTTCGTACAGTGCCTGGCGATGATTCCCGGCACCTCGCGCTCCGGTTCCACCATCATCGGCGGTCTGTTGTTCGGCCTGTCGCGAAAAGCGGCCACGGAGTTCTCGTTCTTCCTGGCAATGCCGACCATGGTCGGCGCGGCGGTGTATTCGGGCTACAAGTACCGGGAACTGTTCCAGGCGGGCGACCTGCCGGTCTTCGCCTTGGGCTTCGTCAACGCGTTCGTGTTTGCGATGATCGCCGTACGCGGTTTGCTCAAGTTCATTGCGAACCACAGCTACGCCGCGTTTGCCTGGTACCGGATCGCGTTTGGCTTGCTGATCCTGGCTACGTGGGTGTTTGGGTGGGTGAACTGGACGGAAGCGGCTGCCTGATTATTGACTGCTGATCAGCGCCGCGACGGCGAGGTCGCTCAACTCCGTATCAGGCGATTCATGACGAAAACGCTGCAAGGCTGACGTGAAATACGCGGCTTGCAGCATGCCGTCGCTGGCGAGGTAGAGCCGCGCATCTTCCAGCTCCTCGGCGGAGTAAACGCGTTTATGGCTTTCGGTGGTTTCTTGCGAGGCCGTAAAGGGCGTGAGCAGCAAAGAGACAAGCGTGAAACCAGACAGCTTGGTCACCTCCCATGGCGTATCGGTGTTACCCAGACACAGCCCGTCGCAGTGGGCCTGAACATTGGACGTGACGCAAAACAAGGCAAGGAGGGTGCAGCGCTTGAAGCCAGAGAAATTCAACGCGGGCATAAACAAAAGACATCCTGTCAGTACATCAAAAGAATTACAGCCGCGGGCAACGCTCATTCGTTGCCCACACAATCAACGCATCGATCAACGACCCGCCAACAACTCCGCCGCCTGATCCAGCAACGCCAGCGGATCCTTGGCCTTGTGAATATCCACCGACAACAACTGCCGAAACTTGCGCGCCCCCGGGAAACCGGTGCCCAGGCCCAGCACATGGCGCGTGATGTGATGCATCGCCCCGCCCGTCGCCAGATGCTCGGCAATATAAGGCCGTAGTTGCGCCAACGCCTCGGCCCGGGTGATCACCGGCGCCGAACTGCCGAACAACTGCTGATCCACCTCGGCCAGCAGATACGGATTGTGATAAGCCTCACGGCCCAGCATCACACCGTCAAAGGTCTGCAAATGCTCATGGCAGGCCTCCATCGTCTTGATCCCGCCGTTCAGAATGATCTCCAGCTCCGGGAAATCCGCCTTCAACCGCGCCGCCACGTCATAACGCAGGGGCGGGATGTCCCGGTTCTCCTTCGGCGACAACCCCTCCAGAATCGCAATCCGCGCATGCACCGTAAAACTGGTGCACCCGGCATCCCGCACAGTGCCGACGAAATCACACAGCTCCTCATAACTGTCCCGCCCGTTGATCCCGATCCGGTGCTTCACCGTCACCGGAATCGACACCGCATCACGCATAGCCTTCACACAATCCGCCACCAACTGCGGATGCCCCATCAGGCACGCACCAATCATGTTGTTCTGCACCCGATCACTCGGGCAGCCAACGTTCAGATTCACCTCGTCGTAACCGTGCTCCTGCGCCATACGCGCGCAGGCGGCCAGGTCCAGCGGAACGCTACCGCCCAACTGCAAGGCCAGAGGGTGCTCGGCTTCGTTGTGACGGAGGAAACGTTCGTGATCGCCGTTCAGCAGAGCGCCGGTGGTGACCATTTCGGTGTAGAGCAGGGCGTTTTTCGACAGCAGGCGTAGGAAGTACCGGCAGTGACGGTCAGTCCAATCCATCATCGGTGCGACGGAGAAACGGCGGGAGAGCGGGGCGGGTGTGGCGGAGATTGGGGGCATTGGGGGTACGGAATCGGTGTGGCTGGGAGGTGGGGGAGTTTATCAGGAATGACCGGTCGGGCTCAGTGATATCCGGCGGAAATACAACCTCATCAAGTGTGGGATTAGGCGAGACAGCCATGAAATGGACTGATAGCATCGGGCTATCAATAAGAGTGAGGAAGGGATCCCATGCTGAAGAAAATCACGTCATCCATTCTCGTCGCCGGCGCCATGCTTGCTTCCGCTCAAGGGGCTTTCGCCGAAGAAAAGCTGTTCAAGAATTACGTCTACCAAACCCCACTCGCAAAATTCACCGAAGCGGCCGGTTACTACGACTGCTCCGAAGATGTCGGCGGGACCGCGAGGTGCATCGACGATGTGGATTTCCTGGAAGAGAAATTCACCGTCGCGCTGATTTTTTCCGGTGACAAGCTGATGATGGTTTCACTGATCAGCCCGTTTGATCAGAATTTGTATGTTAAAGCCGTTGCGGGGCTTTCCAAGTCATTCACGCTGGTTTCCATGAGTGATGAGAAATCCATTCTGGATATGTTTGATACCGCGAGAAAGTCGAGAAGCACTGAAGAGCTGACGACGAAGATTTCCAATTTTGAACAGGTTGGTCTGGCGTCGGGGAATCTGACTTACACGTTTCTTGAAGGTTTGAACGCTAAAGGGCAAACCAATGCTGTAAGCGCGTTGGCTGCTGCGCCGGAGAATATTCGGTCCGCTGAATTGGTGATGGCGGGGCAGGGCGCGGATTCGGGGATGATTATTCGGTTTACGCTTCCGCGGTTAGAGGCGAATAAGGTTTTGGCTGAGGTTAAAAAGCCTGTTGAGGATTTTTAATCAGTTTGATTCGAAATAGAGTCAATTGAGCTTTCCTCGTAGCTTTAAGGTGAGGTTGTAATCTCTGCGATTTTTTTTCGTTCGTTACAATATAAGGACTGTGTATGGACAGCGAAAATAGCGGTATTAATGTTAAGGCCGATTTGGAGCCGGTAATGAAGGCTGCTCCGGTAGGGCTTAGATATATATTTAATTTATTGTTCGGTGAGAGACACGCGGAAGCCGAACGAATGCTAAAGTTATCTAATGCTCAAGATGCAGTAGATGTTAAGAAAATAATCGCTGGTGAGGCGTATTTTGACCAGTCAAGTCAGCGGCTTGTTGAGGTTGATAAGCCAAATTACAAACGTCTGATTGTGGACGGAAATCAAGAAGACGGGATTTCCAATTTAATAGGGTGCTCAATGCATGCAGCGGAATATATTCAGGAAGGAGACCGAGGGGACGGGGCTGTAGAACTGCAAGATTTTATAAATAGGTGGAAAAATGAAGCTAAGCTAATCTCCTCAGAAAGCGCGCAAGCCATTTGGGGTAGGGTTTTGGCTCAAGAGGTAAACTCTCCCGGTAGTATTAGTCTTCGGACTATTGATGTTATAAAAAATCTTTCTCATAAAGAAGCATTGAATTTTAATGAGGTATGCAAGTATGTCTTTTTTGATAAGCTTGTAGTTGACAATAAGTCAGATTCTCCGATTGCAAAGGAGGTGTTTTCTTCATTGCGAGATGCCGGTTTGATAGCAACCTTCACTCCTGGTATGTACACGTCTACTCCTTGGCCAAAAACTAAACTTTCTGTGTCAGGTGAAGAAGCGCAGGATGTCGTCTTTGTTAGGAATAATGACTTGTTTATTTTTATTGGTGAAAACGATTTGACTTCATCAAGGTATGATGTGCCGAAGTTTAATTATTGGGAGCTGACTACTGCAGGTCGCGAACTCTATAAGGTGGTTTGTAAGAATTTGTCTGCAGACATTGCTGATGCTATCAAAGTCTTTTCACGCGATTTAATGAGCAAGGCAAAATTTACTAGATATACAAATATCGATAAGCATGAGATAGATTCTGCGTCAATTGTAAATGTTAACCTTGGGTGAAGAGGTCAAAGCAAAGTATTTGAGTTGGGAAGAATTGACTCGTGCTTTATTAGCTCTGATTGGGCGAGCCAGGTTGGATATCCTTGCTTGCTGTGATAATAATGATATGGAAGCTGGAATAATGGTGGTCAGTTGGCAGTTTATTAATAAGATGGTGATGTCTTATCATGCTTCTTTTATGGGCGATAATGACTGGTGCTCGATTGCTACGTTGCCGCCTGTAAATAGCTCGTATTTTATTCAGAAGTATCAAAAGCTGTATGCGTTACGTTTTTTGCCGGCTTACTATTTTGAATATTGTGCTTTGGCGGACGCTTTGCGACTTCGATTGGGTAATAGGAGTATTAACAGCGTTAATGTCGCTTCTTTTGGATGTGGTTTGGCACCTGACTATTATGCGCTAAAAGATAATCTTCAAGGGGTGAGTTTTACGTATGTTGGGATCGACCAGTCTCAGTGGTCAACGCAAGGGCTGATGCCAGCCAAAGGTGCTAACTACAGTTTTAAGCACGACTATGTATATGACTTAACGGCAAAAGATTTGAAGGATTACGATGTATTCGTTTTTCCAAAGTCAATTAGGGATATTTATGAAAGTAAATCTACAGCACTAAGCAGCCTAGCAAAGGCTATCGCGTCGTCACCCAAAAAAAGATTGTTTTTTTTGAATTCTTTTGTTTGTACTAAAGGGTTGCGATCACTTGATGCGGATCTTTTCAATGTTATTCATGATAGGCTTGTTTCTGCTGGCTTTATTTGTCAGGATAATAATGCGGTTACAAGTTATTTACCGCATCCGCAGACAGGTGGTAAATTTGCATGGCTAGCCACCATCGATAGTGGTTTTTATTATCCGAACGCTGGGCGTATAGTATGCGCAAGTCGGGGCAAAAAAAGTGATTGTGGTGTTTGTAATGTGGTAAAAAGTCCGATATTTAGTAATGAGTTCATGGATTACCAGTTTTTGGAGTATGTAAAAGTATGATTATTAGCGCCAGCAGAAGGACAGATATTCCAGCCTTTTATGCTGAGTGGTTCGCTAATAGGGTGGAGGAAGGATTTCTTCTAACGAGAAATCCTTTCAATGCCAATCAAATTACGCGTGTCTCATTGTTGGAAAAAGATGTTGATGTCATAGTGTTCTGGACAAGAAATCCAGTCCATATAGTAAAATATCTAGCTGATTTTGATCGGCGAGGGCTTAAGTATTATTTTCAGTACACAATTACGGGGTATCCAAGAGCAATTGAAAGGTCAGTGCCTAAGCCGTATGCTGCGGTGAAAAATTTTTGTGAGTTGAGTGATCTGGTCGGGGCGGATAAAGTTGTCTGGCGCTATGATCCGATTCTCTTGTCTAATATGGTTTCGCTAGACGAGCATAAAAGGCTTTTTTTGAAGCTTTCGCAGCTTTTGAAGGGGAAGACTAAGCGCGTAGTTATTAGCTTTGCGGACTTCTACAAGAAGACAGAAAAAAATCTCAATGTGGTCCCGGGACTGATTTGCACTGATATAGTTAAGGTGCCTGAATCGCTTTTGGCATTAGTTGAATTTATGGCGAGCGTTGCGCGCGATCATGGGATGTCAATACAGAGCTGTGCGGAAAGTATTGATACGTCAAATATCGGTGTTCCTCATGGAAAATGTATTGATAATGATTTGATAAGCGAGGTTTTCGGTTTTTCTGCAAGCTCTAAGAAAGATGGCGGCCAGCGAGAAGAGTGTGGTTGCATTAAAAGCATCGATATAGGGATGTATAATACCTGCCTTCATGAGTGTTCTTATTGCTATGCTACCTTCAGTAAAGAAGTTGTTTTAAAAAATAGGCGCAGGCATGATCCTCAGAGTCCTTTTTTGGTTGGAGGATTAGAGGGGGTTGATTACAAGTATTTGGCTTTGCCTCAAGGTTCGCTTTTCTGATTCTGGAGCGAAGGTGTATGGATTTATTTCTGTGAATGATTGCTGATGAATGAATTCAGCCTCGCCGAAGGGAGTAAGGGGACGGAAGAGTAAGGGGACGCATTTATTTTTTTGAAGAAAAAGTGAGCAGATTTATTTGTTGTCAACAGACAGTGAGTCTACCTCGACCGCACCACAAAGCGGTTCTGTTGAATGCGGCCATGACAGAAATAAAAAGACGGAAAAGGGGAAATATTTATTTTTCTCGAATGCTACTAATAAGCTAGTGAGCAGAGAGAAGGGTATTTGATGGTTTTTAATGATAAATAAATCTGTCCCCATTGCTGTCCCCATTGCTAATTGATGAATATATCTGTCCTAATTTTTGCTATTGAATTGATTGTTTGTTTATGTTTTTTAAGATTTCTTTCCAAATATAGCGATAGCTGTAACGAAGCCAAAGAATCTTCAGTTCGTCAAAAGTTTGCCGCACTTTACTCCGTTGACGAGCCCGCAGTTCTTTTTCAATCTCGTCTAACAGCCACTCATCCTTGAACCCCGTCCAGATGGGAGGAACTGGCGTCTCAAGATTGCCAAAACACACGGGAGCCACTTCTGAATATAGTATGTCTTCAACAATTTTCAGATCGTAGGATTTAATTCGCTCCGCGATGTATGCATAGTCAACTTCGTTGTCAACGAAGGCTTCAGCCAATGCTATCTGGATCTTGGCCTTATCTTCCGGAGTTAAAATACTTCCCAATGAGAAAGCTCCTCTAATTCTTCGTCAAAAGTATCTGCGACGACGCCTCCGGCAATGCCACCTGCCATGCTGCCTATTAAAACCACAGCTACGGCGCATGCTGGCGCTGCTGGACCGCAAATTGCGCTCACGCCCAGGCCTGCAAGGAAGCCGTCGGCAATAAATAAATCTGTCCCCTTTGTTGTTGTCCCCTTTGTTGTTCGTGTGCACTCAATTACTCGAAAGTGGTTGTTTAATGGTTGTGTGCTATAGCCCGGTGTTTCGCCAGGTTTGAATTTTGGTATATTAAGCATCCATGATTATATATGCCATGTGTAACTCTTTGATTTCTTCTCCGCATTCTAAAAATAGATTGGCCGCGGAGATGAATCTATCTGGTGCGATTCCAAATGCATCAATAACATACACGCCTTTTCGGCCGCGATCATTAATCCATGCGTCGTACATTGCCTGGTACTCTGCAGAATATTTTAACTCGCCTTGCAAGCTCTGAGTAAAGCAAGCGTTAATGATTGGGTATCCAACAGAGGGGAATTTGTCAAAAAGTTCCTTTGAAACATTTATGAATGTTGCCGAATTGGTTATTCGCTTGAGAAAAATGCTATCTAGCTTAGGGTTAAAATGTAGGTGGTTGTGAGTAAGCATTAAAGCGGAGGCGAATTCAGAGTGTGAGAAGCCGAGATCTGCGTGGGCCCAATATGTCATTAAAAGTGCAATCTTCTCAATAATAAAGTGAATTTCCTGATATGAGGTGTCTGCCAAATCTGGGGCATTGCCATGAGCAATTTTGTCCCTGATTCTTTTTATCGATGAAAAGTCGTCATCTGTCAGATTTATAACTTTTAAAATATCTTTGTTCGTGAGGCTTAACGCAAAATCGTATTTTTCTCTAAAGTTGAGTTCGCGTGAAGCCAAAAATATTGATTCAGCTAGAGTTTTTACATCATTAAACTGAGCGTCATCTAGTGGGTGCTTTAATTTTTTTAGCCGATTTATAAATTGCGCTGCTTTTTTATTTTCAACATTTATAGTTTTTTGATTAGCTTGGGCGGCATGGGTACTGACGTACTCGTCCATCAAGCTTACATATCCTAAGATTTTGAACTCCCAGAACCCCTCGTAACGTTGCATGCCAGCTAGGCGAACCCACGAAGACTTCCGAAATGGGGAAGAGTAATATCGGTCAAAGACTAGTTGCCATTTATCATTTAGCGAATGTCTTTGGGTAAAACATCTTAGCCAAAACACGTCGCTTGAGTCTCCTCGATCTACCTTCTTGAATGCCGAAAAGTAAATTGGCATTGGGTAGTTCCCGTCGCATCCAACCCACGCATTTGCAATAGACACAGGGTTGGCCAGCAATACAGACAATAATGTAGACACTTCAAAAGATTTTTCTTTCACCTCGTCGATTGAAAAATTATCACCAAGTCGTTCAAAAATAAATCGAATATGCTCATGTATCACATGGTCTTCGCCAAGTTTTGTGAGGCTGCCGAATGTCTCGGTCTTTAAAGAGAAATTTTCATCCGGTGTCTTTATATTAACCGACAGGTGAGGCGCTGGATTATTCCAGTTAAGAGATTCACCAATCTGGCCAGTGATATGCTGACCGCGCAAGAACCAATCTGATACATCTCCATATTTTACATGAAAATATGTAATTTCAGATCTTATTTCCCCAATTACGATAAAGTCTGCGTATAGCGAAGAACTCTCGAACGTGCAATTGAATAGGGTGAATATTTGTCCGGCTTTTGATTTTGCCTTAAGAACCGAGTGCGTTTTTTGCGAGGCTTTATAAAAAGAGTCAAAGTTAAAATGTATGCAAATCAATCCGCTTTCGCCAAAGGATAGCCTCCCCTCACCTAGGGGGGGGCGAGTGTCATCATAAACCTCTACGTCGTACTCAAATTTTTTGGAGAAATCGAAATTATTTTTCATGTGAAAGTCCTTTTAATAGGATTTCAGCAGCTTATTTGAATGTGACATGCCTGCCAATAGTAGTCCATGAAGGAAAAAATTTAATATGTATTCCCAAGCTCACCATCTGCTCTTCGCTTTGGTGGCGGCAGGTGGAAGCGGATAGATTGCCGTACTTCGCAAAGGGCTGTCTTCGGTGATAGATGGTTTGTAGTCGACCGTCCATTTTCGGCCGATATAGGACGCTTAGGAGGGTTCTGGAAATAATCTCATAGGCCCGCTCAGGACAGATTTAGGGAAACTTGTGGGCCGTAATAGGCCGCCTTATGCCAATAGAACACTATGAAGCGCTTCTATTCCGTGGCCAGAAGCGGACTAGGGTGGCGACAGAAGGGGTTCGAATCCCTATCCATACGGTCGATCCGCGGTTCTTTAGTGGATCAATAATGCACTGACGCCGCATACGTTACATTAGCCATATGATGTGGACGAAATTCAGCGTGATAGCGAATAACCTCTTCTGCCAAACCGAGATTGTCTACAGGTTTGGTCGAGAATAGGCTGGCAAGTTCTCGTGCCCTGACCAACGCGACTTCGACGGGTTCATGGATGTCTAGTTGTGTCTCATCTGACCAGTGCCCGTGTCGTAGTCGTTTGATATAGATGCTCGCTGCAGGCGTGAGCTGAATTCTTTGCAATACCTGAATCAGGCAAATCCCTTCCACCACATAGCCATCTAGGCCTTCCAGCGCTGCTCTCAGTTCCACATAATTCATCGAGTCAACATACCCGTCCGGGTCCTCTTTGAGGAAGGCGTCTAAACTGATGCAGGGAAGACCAAGAGCTTTCGAAATCTCTCCGGCGAGCGTTGACTTACCAGAGCCATCTATACCATCAATGCCGATCCTTACAGCGTTCATTTCGCGCATTGCAGCTATCACCTCTTGTGGACTTGAGCAGTGCCTCATAACGCCCTCTCCCCGCTGTCGCGATCTATCACAGATTGTAAGTGACCGTTCCCGATTCGACTCTAATCGGTTTTTTCCTTCAATCTGGCCAGTCCCAAACCTTGCACTTCGGCATTGAGTGTCAGCTCCATTAGGGCGGCCTCCAGCGCGAGTTGATTCACGTACATCCTTTCCAGCACGTCCGATAACGAATACTCGTCTGCCATGGCGCCGACTCATTTCGAGAAAAGAACAAGCATAGTACTGGTAGTGCTAATGGTAGGCTGTAATCGCGAAATGCTTAAAAATTGCTACAGAGCAATGTGAAACACAACATTAAGCCAGGTAGTCCGGAGTGCATGTCGTCGGCTATGCCCAATCCATCATCGGTCAGATCGGTACTGCGTGCTGGGTGATGTTAATTTGATGGCTACAAAACCTTGAGCATTTTCTAAACAAAAAATTCGCTTGTTTAAATCAGACTCGTCGTAGTCATCCAAACCCTACACATCCTTGCGCCACCCCCTACACCTAAGACAGAATCCGCCGGCTTGTGCGTCTAGGCCGTGACTTTTATCGTTCTCGGGTCACTGAAAACCAGTGATCGGGTTTGGTAGCCCGGATTCCGTCAGATGCACAGGACTACTGTCTTGCGGGGGCTTTCATTGTCTCCGTTCTATGGTGGTCATGCGCAGGGCGTCTTCGGATGCGCCGGTGTTCCTGACGGCCGGTCTACCAACCTGCGTATGGCCTCCGCCTTTCGTTTGGTAGCGAAGGTGATGGCTCCTAACCTTTATCTGTCGGGAGTTTCACTATGTTCAAACCAACACCCAACCCACCCGAAACCGATCCGGTTTCACCTTATCAATTCCCAGATTCAAAAAAACTCAACGAAGCCGCCGAACGCGCCCTCGACCATTACCTCACCCCGCAACAACGCATCATGGGCAGCCACACCGAACACGACCCCATGTTCCTGGCCAACCCCGCCTACACCAGCGAATCCCTGTTGGCCAACGCCAGCGAGTCCCTCGATTCCGCCAGTGAAATGCTCAGCAACTTCGCCGCGATTCTGGAACCCGCTCACCGCAAAACCGCGCTGGGTATCGCGCAGGTGGTGATGGTCGCGGGGCTGGCGGTGAATCAGGCGCTGGATCACGTCGAGCCGAAGTCGTAAGTGCAAACACCTTCCGTGGCGAATGCCGCCACGGGAGGGCATTGTTTCTTCAGAATTCTCCGACATGGACGACAACTTACGCATTCCATTCCGCGTTTTGAGTTGTCCATGAAAAAACTAGTTGTCGTGATGTTCGCCGTCCTGTTTCTCGCAGGTTGTGCCAATCAGAAGTTCAAACCCGAATACCGCACCCAGATCCACACGGTGAAAGTCCTTC
Organism: Pseudomonas sp. SDO52101_S400; assembly: GCF_054071635.1. Lineage (NCBI taxonomy): Bacteria > Pseudomonadati > Pseudomonadota > Gammaproteobacteria > Pseudomonadales > Pseudomonadaceae > Pseudomonas > Pseudomonas sp. SDO52101_S400. The sequence goes on from NZ_JBSVWF010000033.1 coordinate 60,191, forward strand.
CGGTGACCTGGAGCTTCAAGGAAATGACCTACATGGGCCGCGAGCAGGCCTGGGGCGCGGCAATCGGGGCCGGTGTCGGCGCGGGTGTCGGGATGGCGTCCCATGCCGGGAAGCTTGGGACGGCGGCGCTCAGCGGGGCCGGGTTTGCGGCGGGGTTGAAGGCCGGGGACCTGGCGTCGATGTCCACGGTCGAGGCGATTCAGTACAACATGGCGACGGCTGATATCGACCTGGGCAAGTTGGTGAAGAAAGGTTTCGAGGATCAACTGGCGGCGACCGGGCGCTTCAAGGTGGTTGCCGAGAATGAGCCGGCGGATGCGGAGATCAAGTTGACTGTGGTCAATTGGGGTTTTGCGTTGACTCAGGGTTTCAGCAGTGTGGTGTATCCGACGATTGTGGTGAACGGTTCGTTGAAGCGCGGCGAAGAGTTGATCTGGCAGCGCAATGAGCCGATTACCGCGTTCAACGGTGCCAACACCTATGGTTACGAGCCGCTGCGTTATCGCACCGAGCCGGAGCTAGTCCGTGAGGCGTTGACCGGTGTTTCGCAGATTGTCGGCACTTACCTGGTCAAGGATCTGAACGAGTAATCACCGTTCTGCCTGAACCCGCGCTGTCGATGGCGAAAGTTTCATGTTGTCCGCACGCGGGGGCGCCTAGGATGCAGCGATAAGATCGTTTCATCCCAGGGGAGCCCCACCATGAGTGCCAATGTCGTCAAAGTGCTGTTGATCGCTGCAGCTGTCTCGGTATTGAGCGCCTGTTCGGGCTCCGGTGGGTTGACCACCACCAGTTGTTTTTCTTCGGATTGCCAGTCGCCGGAAGGGCGCGCCAGCGCCAATACGCTGAAGTTCGGCGGCACCGGTATTGGTGCCAGTCTCAACCAGTACAGCTCCGGCATGCTGCATGACGATTGAATAGAAAAGGGCGCCCATCGAGGGCGCCCTTTTTCGTATGGTCTAGATCGCGCCGATGCGCTCGACAACCGGCTGCAATGTCGGTCGCCTAGCCAGCCACTCATCCTTGGTGATCCCCAGCAACACCACGTCAATACGCTCCCCATTCCTGAGGATGTTCTGTCGTCTGACGCCTTCCAGCTCAAATCCGAACTTCTGATGCATTTTCACCACCGCCGGATTGCTCGCCAGCACTTCGCAATTGAGCTTTTCCAGCCCCACTTCGGCAAACGCGTAATCCAGCATCCAGAACTCGACCATGCTGCCCAGGCCTTTGCCTTGCAGTTGAACGTCGAGGTAAAACGCCCAATCAGCCGTCTTCTGTACGGTGTTGATTGCATTGAGTGAAACAACGCCAACCGCGCGCTCTTCCTTGAGCACGACAAACACTTGCTGGCGCGAATTGCCTTTGAGGGACGTCAGCCAGTTTGCATGTTCCTGGTTGCTGATTTCGTGGGAGGTGTACATGTATTTGCGCACGTCTTCCTGGTTTCGAAGGGTGCGGACGTGGGCCTGGATGGCGGGGCTGGCTTCGGTGAGGGGGACGAACTGCATGGTGCTTTCCTTGTCTCGCGGGCGCCTGAGCTGAGCCCGCGGGGTCTATCGTTGATGTTTCAGGTTGTGTTCCCGGGCAGGCGCGCGGGAGAGGGGGGATTTGGGGGGATCGTTTTTTCCAGAGCAATCGCGAAATAAACACCAAATGTTTCGAGGGCTTATTGAACTGTGTCAGTGTTTTGCTCATAAAAAAGGGCGCCTATGGAGGCGCCCTTGTGCGTTTTACGTGGTTCGTCCTGAAAGACTCACTGCGGCCCTGCCAGCCACTCGCTAATGACCTTCTGATATTTGCCGGTCACCTTGCTCAAATGCAGCCACTGATCGACATACAGCTTCCAGCTCATGTCATCACGGGGCAGCAGGTAAGCCTTTTCCCCGTACTGCATGAACTGCTCCGGGTTGACCGCGCACAAACCGGGTTTCTGTTTCTGCTGATACCGCGCTTCGGAAGCGTCGGTGATCATCACGTCGGCCTTGTTGTCGAGCAGCTGCTGGAAGATCGTCACGTTGTCGTGCAACGCCAGTTGCGCCTTGGGCAGGAAGGCGTGGACGAAGGCTTCGTTGGTGCCGCCGGCGGGTTCGACCAGGCGCACGTTCGGCTGGTTGATCTGCTCGATGGTCTGGTACTTGGACTGGTCGGCGCAACGCACCAGCGGGATCTTGCCGTCGACGTCGAGGGTGTTGCTGAAGTAGGCCTTTTTCTGCCGTTCCAGCGTCACCGAAATGCCGCCCATGCCGATGTCGCATTTGCCGGTCTGCATGTCCGGCATCAGGGTTTTCCATGTCGTCTGCACCCAGTCGATTTTCACGCCAAGGCTGTCGGCCAGGGACTGGGCCATGGCGATGTCAATGCCTTCGAAACCACCGTCTTCGCGTTTGAAGGTGTAGGGCTTGTAGTCGCCGGTGGTGCAGACGCGCAGTTCACCTTTCTGAGTGATCAAGTCCAGATGCGAAGTCGCTTCCTGAGCCTGAGCGGTACCTGTTAGTAGCAGGAGTGCGGCGAGTAATTTCGTTTTTTTTGTTTTCTTCATGTGTCGGGTCTTATTGATGGAGAAGAAGAGGGGATCTGACTCGTCGGTTCAAGCTTCTGTTTTCTATGCCTTTTTTATTATCCGAAAACACGGCGTTCGCCAGTGATCGATTAAAGGTCGACAGGGGGGCGATTGAAAGCTAAAAACAGTCGCAGCAATAAGCATGGGGTCGCCGCATTTGCCCATGTTGAGTTCATGCAGTACACGATTTTCGAGTTGTTGTCGGTGAGCTATTTATAACAAGGATATTTATAAATGTTGCACAGAATTGCTCAAGCGTTAGGCCGTAGAACATCTGCGTTGTCGTCTCGGTTTCACCCCCCTCCGGCGATTCACCGCGATTTTGCGGACCCGTCGCTTTCGAGCAGTTTTTTGCTGGACGAATCCGGCCCTTTTGTCGTGCACCCTGAGGTAAAACGCTCCCATCACCCGCAATGGATGTATCCGACACATTTGCGCGAGTCACGGTATTCGCTGGTTCTGGCCGCTGGCGAGAGCCTGGAAACCCGTGCGCTGCAGCTGCATTCCGATTCCGTCATCTATCTGCGCTTTGCGGCGGCGTTACCGCAAATCAGCCAGGACGGGCTCGTCTGCGAAATCAGCTTTCTGGATGACGCCGGCCAATCCCGGTCGTCGGTGGGGACGTTCAGCGTGCCGGGTGGCCGATCGTCGACGGAATGGCGGGTGGTTGAGCTGGACTTGGCCTTTTTGGCGGGACTGTCGGGGCGCTTGCTGATCGAGTGCGAGCCAGGTCCGCAGAATGATCCGACGGCAGACTGGCTGGCGCTGGCTGACGTGTGTGTGGCCCGTGAGTGTGATTTGAAAGCATTGCTGGCTAGAACCCATCACGCCTTGCGCATCAAGAATGAGATTGCCCATTTCAGCGCCGCGTATCGCAACGACATGTATTCCAAAGTGCAGGACAAACAGAGTGAAGCGTCCAAGGGTGGTGCGCGGGACGTTCGCCAGTTGGCCGCGCTGCCCTGCGGTGGGCGCCTTGCGGACGTCGACCTGCACATTGAGCCACCCTTCGAAGACGAAGTGGCCTACGCCTATGCGACGCGGTTGCTGCGGGCCAACGTGCCGCAAACCCCGCCGGATTTTGAAGCGAGACTGCGCGAAAAAGTACGTACCCACGGGTCGATAAAAGTCTTGTCGATCTGCAGTGGCGCCGCGCGGATCGAAGCTGGCATGGCGCTGGCTGTTCCCGAAGGAATCGAGTGGTCGTTGCTCGATATCAACGAAGACTTGTTGCAGATGGCGGCGCGACAGTTCACCCCCGGCACAAAGCTTGACCTGATCGTGGCGGATGCCAACGACCTGGCCCCGACCGGGGAACAGTGGGATGTCATCATTTGCATTTCAGCCTTGCACCACCTGGTCGAACTGGAAAAGGTCATGCTGTTCATTTCAAGCAGCCTGAAGGTCGATGGCGAGTTCTGGAGCATTGGCGAGGCGGTGGGGCGAAACGGCAACCGTTTGTGGCCGGAAGCGATTGTCGCGGCCAACGAAGTGTTTTCGGCACTGCCGGCGCAATACCGGTTCAATGCCAATACCAAAGTGACCGATGCGGTAATTCCCGACAGGGATCATTCCATCGGATGTTTCGAGGGTATTCGAAGCGAGGAACTCTGCGGGTTGCTCGATAGCTGGCTGGAGCCGGTGGAACTCTATCGGCAAAACTGTTTCCTCTGGCGAATGATCGACCTGGCCTACAGCAACAACTTCGACTTGAAACTCGCAGAAGACCAGGAGCGCGTGGTTGCGATGGTGAAAGCCGAAGTCATTCACTACAGAAGTGGCGGACGAGGTACAGAGCTCTTTGGCGTGTACAAGCGGCGTCACCTGTAACGCCCCGAAGGGTGGGCGGCCGGCTGCGGTTGCCCACTTTGCGTCTCAGAACCAGAGTCGTACACCGAGCACCATTCTTGTCTCGCTGCGATCTTCGCCTTCTTCCCGCGCGTAATTGGCGGTGTTGCCGTAGGTGCGGTTCCAGGTCACGCCGATGTACGGCGCGAATTCACGGCGGATTTCATAGCGCAGACGCAAGCCGGCTTCGGTGTTCGAAAGGCCTGAGCCGATCCCGCGTTGCGGATCGTTTTTGCCGTAGACGTTGAGTTCGGCGGTGGGCTGCAGGATCAGCCGGTTGGTCAGCAGGATGTCGTAATCACCCTCCAGCCGTACCGCGCTCTGGCCGTTTTCGCCGAGGAACGCCGTGGCTTCGGCTTCAAAGTTGTACAGCGCCATGCCCTGCAGACCGAACGCGGCCCAGGTTTGCGGGGCGCCGGGTTTGAAGTCCTGGCGCACGCCGCTGACCACGTCCCACCACGGCGAAATCGCGTGGCCCCAGAGCGCCTGGACTTCCGCGTCTTCGGTCTTGCCGTTGCTGCGTTCGCCTTCGGAGCGCAGCCACAGGCGATCGATGTCGCCGCCGATCCAGCCGGACAAATCCCAGGCCAGGGTGCTGGCGTCGTCGCCGTTCTGCCATTCGAGTTTGTCGGCGAGAAAGTAAGTGTTGATGACGCTGTCGTGCACCTGGTGGCCGCCGTGACTGGTGAACACGGCGGCGCGGTCGGCGTCGGTCAGCGCCGGGATCGGTGTGCGGCTTTCAGTCGGTGCGGCGGGTTTCATCGCGGCGTGGCTCATGCCTGGCATCTGGCTATGGTCCATGTCCGACATCTGACTGTGATCCATGCCCGACATCTGACTGTGATCCATGCCCTGCATGTCGCTGGCGGCCATCGCCGTCGACAGGGAACCGCCGAGGAAAAAGGAAAACGCTGCAAATCGAGTCATGGTCGGCGTCCTCATTCTTCCACCCGCACTTCACGGAACATGCCCATTTCCATGTGATAAAGCAGGTGACAGTGAAAGGCCCAGCGGCCCAGCGCATCGGCAGTCACGCGATAGCTGCGGCGCGTGCCGGGGGGCATGTCGATGGTGTGTTTGCGCACCTGGAAGTTGCCGTTTTCGTCTTCCAGATCGCTCCACATGCCGTGCAGGTGAATGGGGTGGGTCATCATCGTGTCGTTGACCAGCACCAGGCGAATGCGCTCACCGTACTTCAAACGCAGGGGCTCGGCGTCGGAGAACTTGATGCCGTTGAACGACCAGGCGAATTTCTCCATGTGCCCGGTCAGGTGCAGTTCGATCGTACGGCCCGGGTCGCGGCCATCGGGGTCTTCGAATGTACTGCGCAGGTCGGCGTAGGTCAGCACGCGGCGCCCGTTGTTGCGCAGGCCGAGGCCGGGGTCGTCGAGTTTCGGGGCGGTGGTCATGGCTTGCATGTCCACCAATGGATTGTTCTTTTCGCTGTCGGGATGCGACTGCATCGGGCCCATATTCATGCTGGCGTGGTCCATGCCGCTCATGTCCATCGAGCCATGATTCATTTCACCAGAGCCCATGCCGCCCATGCCCATGTCGTCCATGGTCACCAGCGGTCGCGGGTCCAGCGCCGGTACCGGGGCCGACAAACCGGCGCGGGCGGCGAGGGTGCCACGGGCGTAGCCGGTGCGGTCCATGGCCTGGGCGAACAGGGTGTAGGCGTCGGCGGCGGGCTCGACGATCACGTCATAGGTTTCCGCCACGGCGATGCGCAACTCATCGACGGTCACCGGTTTGACGTGCAGGCCGTCGGCGGCGACCACGGTCATTTTCAATCCCGGGATGCGCACGTCGAAGTAAGTCATGGCCGAGCCGTTGATCAGCCGCAGGCGCAGCTTTTCACCGGGCCGGAACTGCCCCGTCCAGTTGGAATCCGGTGCGTGGCCGTTGATCAGGAAGGTGTACGTAGCGCCGCTGACATCGGCGATGTCGGTGGGATTCATCTTCATCTGCGCCCACATCGTGCGATCGGCAACGGTGGCGCCCCAGCCTTTTTCGCCGACGTCATGGATGAAATCACCGACGGTGCGCTTGTGGAAGTTGTAGTAGTCGGACTGCTTTTTCAGGGTCTTCATCAGGCTGGCCGGGTCTTCGTCGGTCCAGTCGCTGAGCATCACCACATGCTCGCGGTCGTAGTGGAACGGCTCCGGCTCCCGGGCGTCGATCACCAGCGGCCCGTAGACGCCGGCCTGTTCCTGCAACCCGGAATGGCTGTGATACCAGTAGGTGCCGTGCTGGCGAACCTTGAATTGGTAGACGTACACGCCACCCGGTTCGATGCCGTGAAAACTCAGGCCCGGCACTCCGTCCATGTTGGCCGGCAGCAGAATGCCGTGCCAGTGGATCGAGGTGCTGTCCTTGAGCCGGTTGCGTACCCGCAGGGTCACGGTGTCGCCTTCGCGCCAGCGCAGCAGCGGGCCGGGCACGCCACCGTTGATGGTCATCGCGGTACGCGGCTGGCCGGTAAAGTTGACCGGGGTTTCACCGATGAACAGTTCGAAGTCTGTACCGCTGAGCTCATTTACCTGGCCGGGGCTGTTCAACGCCCAGACCGGCGTGCGCCACAGACCGAGGCCGCCAAGCAGACCGCCGGCGGCCAGGCCTTTGACGAAGGTGCGTCTTGAGGTGTTGGAAGGCATGCGCTGGAAATCCCCGTTTGACGAATGACGGGGAGGCTAACCAGCGCGAGCTTTCAGTTGGCTGAGGCGCGGATTACAGTTGCGTCAGGTTCGCTGGCTGAGGTTGTCCGCCAGCGCCCTGGCCTGTTGCGATGCGGCGAACCGTGAATCGCGATCCACCTCGTCACCGAAGATGGTTTTTTCGACGATCAGCGCGTGCACATCGCTGACGCCGATGAACCCCAGCCACGCCTCCACGTATGGCTTCTGGAAGTCGAAGCGCTCGGCCGGCGTGATCGATTGCGCCGAAAAATCCATCCCGCGCGCATAGGCCACGACGGCTTGCTTGCCTTGCAGCAGACCTTGCAAACCGCGCTCCGGGTCGAAGCTGAAGAGGATGTCTTTCTGCGATACCAGGTCGATGAAATGCTTGAGCTTGTAGGGAATGCTGAAATTCCACAGCGGCACCGAAAACACCAGCACATCGGCCCGGTGCAGGTGGCCGGCGAGGTCTTCGAGGGTCTGCCAGGCCGATTGTTGCGACGGCGTCAGCGGCGTTCCACTCAGGCCTGCGTACTTGGCGTTCATCACGTCCTCGTCGAACTCCGGCAGGTGCAGGCTCCATAAATCGAGCGTGCACACCTGGGTTTGCGGGTCATTTTGCCGATAGCGCTCAATGAAACGCTGCGCCACTTCAATGGACGCGGAACGTTGTTTGCGGGGGGAGCATTCGATGTGCAGGAGTGTGGTCACGGTGAGCCTCGACATTCGGTGGGGAATACGAGGCATTGCAACATAGCTGGCTTCTCACTATAAATCGTAAATAAATTATCAATTAATCACATATCAAACTATGTTTGACGCCCTGTTGTTGAAGACCTTTGTCACCGTAGTCGACGAGGACGGCTTCAGCCGTGCCGCCGAAAAACTGCATCTGACCCAATCGGCGGTCAGCGGTCATCTGCGACGGCTGGAAGAGCAGATCGGCAAACCGCTGCTCAAACGCACCACCCGTTCCCAGCAACTGACGGCGGATGGCGAGCGGCTCATCGCCTATGCCCGCACGATTCTGGCGTTGAATCGCGACGCCTGGGCACAGCTCACGCGCACGCCGTTTCAGGGACGGGTGCGGATTGGCGTGTCGGAGGATTTTGTCGAGCCAAGGTTGTTGCGGGCACTGCAGGACTGCGCGGCGCAGCATCCGGGCATGGAGATCGATGTGCAGGTCAACATTCCCGGTACGTTATTGAACCAGATGAAACAGGGCGATCTTGAGTTGGTCATCGGTTCGTTGTGCGAGACCCGAGAGCCGGGGTTGTTGCTGTGGCAGGAGCCGCTGGTGTGGGCCTGGTCGGCGCAACCGGTCGCCCAATTGCCGACGCCGTTGCCGCTGGCGCTGTTTCCCGAACCCTGTCCATATCGCGAGGCGGCGCTGACCCGTCTGGCCCAGGCCGGCATTGCCCAGCGCACCGCCATGCTTTGCACCAGCACCGCCGGATTGCGTGCCGCTGCGCTGGCCGGGTTTGCCGTGGCACCGATGGCCGCCAGCCAGTTGGGGCAGGGGCTGTCGGCGCTCGGTGCGGAGCTGGGTTTACCGGCGTTGCCTGACGCGGAATTTCGCCTCTTCACGGCGAGTCATGCCGATCCACAAATGATCGAAGCGGTTTCCCGGGTGATCGTCGACTATTGCTCGGCGCGGCGGCAATGAAGCGTCCTACAGACCGAGTCCTTCCTGAACCACCGACAACAAGTTGTTCTCTGTCAGCGCAATCGCATCAAGCTGTTGCCCGGTCTCGATCGTCTGTAACCACCAATGGCTTTCGCCATGTTCGTCGACGGTACGCAGCAGCGACGTGTCCCGGCCCGGTAGAACGATTTGCACGCGACCGGCACCGTCCTCGGTGAAGCGTGCGATGGGATCGAAGGTCAGGCTGTGATGGTTGGCCTCGATGATCAACTGGTCGATGGCGTAGTCGTGCGTCTCGCCTTCCGGCGAACTTTCGCAAACATGGGTAGGATTTCGCCGAATCTTCAGTCCTACCTCGGTGACCGGTTGCAACCAGCCCTCGATGCGGTGATACAGGTCGTAGACCACCGCGGGCCAGCAATCGATTTCCAGTTCGGCGCAGGTGATGTCGTCCGCGTGGGTGTGCCGGGTTTGCTTGAGCTTCGCGGCGAGTTCGTCTGCTTTACTCATTTCGGGATCCCTGTTTTTGGTGTCTGCTTATTAATCGTAGACCTTTCAACGTAGTACAGCTTTGCCTTGCGTCATGCGCTTGCAACACTGGCATGACTCAATCAGACCCTGACCACTTGACGGTCAGATCACAAAAACCATGGACGCCAGCGTCCCAAGGAACGGGAAGATGAAAAAGCTTTTTACAATTATGGCGCTGATTGCGCTGACGGTCGGTAGCATCGGCCTGAGTTCGGCGCGTCAGTCGCATGCCAACAAGGCACCGACGGAATCGGTGGCGGGGGTGTTCGATTACTACCTGCTGACGCTGTCCTGGTCGCCGACGTTCTGCCTCAGCCACAAGGACGACCCGCAATGCACCGGCAAGGGTTACGGTTTTGTTCTGCATGGTCTGTGGCCGCAATACGCCAAGGGCGGCTGGCCGGAATCCTGCCCGCCGCTGACCAACCTGTCGGCTGCCGAAACAGCCAAAGGCCTGACGCTGTTCCCGACGAAGAAACTCCTCGATCACGAATGGAGCAAGCACGGCACCTGCAGCGGTCTCGGTGCAATGGGTTACTTCGACGAAGCGGATAAAGCCGTGGCGGCGGTGACAATCCCGCAAGAACTGCAACCGTTCAGCAACTCTTATTACTTCGAAGCGCAGGAAATCGCCGACCTGTTCCGCAAGAGCAATCCGGGTATCCCGGCAGACGGCATCGCCGTGATCTGCAGCGGTCCGGAACTCTCGGAAGTGCGGGTGTGCATGGGCAAGGACCTGCAATTCGGCGCGTGCGGCAAGGGTGTGAAAACCCAGTGCCGGGCGGGGGATATCCGGGTTCCGCCGTCGCGCTGACCAAAGCGGTAACCGATCACAAAAAAACAGGCGCCTTTTCAGGCGCCTGTTTTTTACGTTTACACGACAGGGCTTATGTCATCCGAGGAAACGCCGATACCGTACAGCGGCACGGAAGCACCACTGACTCCATAGAAGGCAAGAAACTGAGCAATGTTTGAATATATCTGGCGCAGCATCAATTCCCCAGGCTACTTCCCCAACGTACTGGATTGGATGATCCATATTCTCCTCAACCCGTTCATGGTGATGATGTGCCTGATGGCCGGAGCGCTGACCGGCAAATGGTGGAGAGCCATCCCCTACGGCAGCCTCACGTGTTATGTGGTGTTCCTGAGCCGGTCGTCATTTTATCGGTGGGGAAGCATTTTTCCCTCAGCCGGCCTGCCTGCGCTGTTCATTGATGGCGCACTGTTGGCCCTTCTCGGCTTTTATTTGAACGGCGTACTCAGAACTCGCTCGGAAGCCAAACCCGAAGGCCATTGGTTGCGCTGGCTTTATAAAAACCTGAAGGTCGTCATGCAGATACTTGTGGTGATGTTCTGGGCACTCGTGGTGCTGTTTGTCGTGGCGTTTACCGTCTCGGTTGCTACCCAACCGTCATTGGTGAACTGACTCACCTCCTGCCAGCCAGCGGCTGTACGAAAAATCGCCGAGTGTCGATCAGGCAGTTTTCGTACATAGCCCAGGCCGGTCGTTGACGAGCCTCTGCATTAACACAGGCAGGCCTTTCCTGTTTCAACGACGTTTACATTCTTCAAGCTCTTGTTGGCTGGCTAACTGAGTAGAGATACCAAGTCGATACCAGCAGTAGTCCATGACTTGCGTTCTCTCTTCATCATTGAGTTCGGACAGTTTTTTATCGTCTGACTCGTACGCGAAGATGTTCACGAAACTCAACTTGAGCGTCGGGTGCTTTTTGATGAAAAAAACTTTCTCTGGATAGGCATCTTCCATTTTTTCGTAGTAACCCACAAAAAAGAGTGCTGAGGTCAATGCTGCTAGTGCGAGGACGATCAGTAATCTCATGAGGCCGGTGGCCGTAGCAGTGCAATGCCACAGGAACAGGTATCACCCTGGCGTGCAGCCGCCAGGCCATCGAAAAATACGTCCGGAGAGCCAGTCGCTATCGCGTTGGTCCCGTGTCCGGGGAGTGGGCGTGTGGTGGGATCGGTAAGACGTGCGGCGGGCTTTGCCATCATTTGACTCCTGTCATCACGTTTGTGGGGAGAACTGTATCAAAGAAAAATAATTCGCCTCGCAGGTCATCCATTTCCACTGCGCGCCGATATCAACGGGGTCAAGGTTGTCTCGGTGGCACTTGGTTGCCCCGCACTACGCGGTGGGCTACGCTCACAAAAAACAAGGGTTTCGGGCCTTTGCCCCTGTCGTACCTGCCCAGGACACGCTTTTGCCTATCCCCATTCACGACCCGCATCAGGCCCCCGGCGGCACACTCAAGCGTTTGCCGTTGCGCAAGGCGGCGGCGCTGTTCATCGTTGGGGTGTGTCTGTGCCTGTCCGGTTTGCTGTATTTGCAGATCGAGCAGTCGCGGCGCCAGGATCTGGCAAACGCGCAGACGTCCTCCGCCAACCTGACCCGGGCGATGGCGCAGCAGGCCGAAGACACCTTTCTGGCGGCCGATCTGGTGATGACCAGCCTGGTCGACTGGATTCAGGAAGACGGCTATGGCGCGGCGCAGAAGCCGCGTCTGCAGAGGACCTTCGCGCGCCGGGTGCAGCAACTGGATCAGTTGCACGGCATGTTCCTGTTCGATCGCGAAGGGCAGTGGGTGATTACCTCATTCCCTGATCTGCCGCGCGGCAACGGCGTGGCGGATCGCGAGTACTTCAAGTTTCACCAACAGAACGTGTCGTCCGTGGCGCACATCGGCCCGGCGATTCGCAGCCGCGAAAACGGCGAGTGGATCATCCCGATTTCCAAGCGGGTCAATGATCGAGCCGGCAATTTCCAGGGCGTGTTGCTGGCCGGCATCAAGATGTCGTACTTCGACAAGTTCTTCAAAAGCTTCAGCCTGGATGACAACGGCACCATGTTCCTTGGCATGACCGACGGCACCTTGCTGGCCCGTCGGCCGTTCGACGATGCATTGATCGGCACCTCGCTGGCCAAGGGCGAGATCTATCAGACGCTGTTGCCCAACGCGTCCGCCGGTACGGCGATGATCGATTCGGTGGTCGACGGTGTAACGCGCCTTTACGGCTATCGGCAGCTCGAAAGTTATCCGCTGGTGGTTTCCGCCTCTACGTCACGAGACACGATTCTCAAGGGCTGGCATGACCGCGCCTTCCAGTCCAGCGTCATCGTGGCGCTGGTGATGCTCGGCGTGGGGCTGTTTGGCTGGGTGTTCATCCATCAGGTGCGCGACGGCGAGCGGATCGAGAAAAACCTGCGCAAGGCTCAGCGGGCGCTGGAGCAGATCGCGACCCACGACAGCCTGACCGGGCTGGCCAACCGGCGCCTGTTCGAGCAGTCGCTGGAGATTGAGTTCGCCCGGGGCGCCCGGCAGTCGAGCCCGGTCAGCCTGATCATGCTCGATATCGATTTCTTCAAACGCTACAACGATGCCTATGGCCATGTGGCCGGCGATCATTGCCTGACGCAAGTCGCTCTGGTGGTGAAGAACTGCTGTCAGCGCAAATCCGATCTGGCGGTGCGTTACGGCGGCGAAGAGTTTGCGGTGCTGCTGCCGGACACCGATATCAACGGCGCGTTGGCGATTGCCGGGCAGATCCGCCGCAGCGTCATGGACAAACACATCACCCACAGCGGCTCGCCCACCGGTTATCTCACTGTGAGCCTGGGTTGCTATTCATTTATTCCGCTTGGCAACGACAGCCCGGAGCTGTTCATCCAGCGTGCCGATGCGGCGCTTTATCAAGCCAAGAACGCAGGTCGCAATCGTGCCGCCGTGTTGTCGATGGACGGCGGTATCGGTGAGTTGATGCGTTCGGATCGCTGATCGCCAACATGAAAAGAGCAGGCCATGGCCTAATGCCAGTCAGTTAAGCTGACTGGCATTTTTATTTTTGATCGGATACTTCGGG